>CAMYOI010000532.1 GCA_947259955.1 uncultured Gammaproteobacteria bacterium | reverse complement strand
ACTAACACAATGAAACAGCGAATCAACTTCGCCCAGCTTTTTGCCTGTAAATGGCCGGCCTATTTCGGGTTCGACTAGTGTTCGACATTATTACCTTGATTTTTCTCCATCTTTACCTTGTTGCAACTAATTCGTTAGAGAGAGAATTTCAAATTGGGCAAACGAGAACTCGTTGAGAAAAACCAAATGGCCGCTTCGAGTATATTCCAGACGTAGAATCGTTAAGATTTTGGGAAATGTTGTGGCCGCTTACCGGCATGAAGCCGCCGGTCCGGAGAATGACGCTTAATCGGCCGGACCTTGCTCGATTCGGACATTCACTGGCTTAATTTGGTTTGTTGAAACAGCTTAGTACAACCGACCAAAAATCTTAGTATTAACGCCCGCCTTCGCCAAACGAGCGCCTCGTTAGCCATTTGTGTTGAATCCTTCATGGAATGTTACTTTGCCCCGTGGAATATGTCCGTTGAAGGTTAGCGCGAAGAAAACTTCCTGAGGCACTCCTTCATAAACTAGCTCAGTTACATTATTGAACCCAAATTTCCTGTAGTAGTGCGGGTGTCCGACGAGACAGCATCCTTTAGCATTAATATCTCCAAGTCGGGTCAACCCTTCTTGTACCAGAGCTTTGCCAACACCCTGTCGCTGGTAATCCTGTAACACAGAAACAGGCCCCAAGCCATACCAATCCCGCGTTCCGTCTGAAATTGTCACAGGAGAAAAAGCAATATGCCCAATTATGTGTCCATCCACTTCCGCAACCAGGGATATCGTAAGAGCATCGGCATCTCGTAGTGCTTTAATAATGAATTGCTCAGTATGGTTGCTTATATCGAGCGATTTAAACGCCTCAGCAGTAACCTCGCCTATTGTGTCGATATCGACATCTGTTTCGTCCCTGATTAATACCTTCAGATTCATAGTTTAATTGTTTTGCGTATGATGGCTAATGTCCGCTCCGAGTATACAAGAGCCGTTCGATTACCGTCGGCGAATGGCTCTTCCTTCCTGAACGGTCATTCACATGTCATTTGAAAATAGATGTGCTGCCTGGATGTGTTCCTGTAAAGTTACTGTATGGCGATTGAAACGACGACTTTTCTGGATGGACTCCGATTTACAGAGAGTCCGCGATGGCATGACGGAAAACTCTGGTTCTCCGATATGGGTGCTGGACGAGTGATGAATGTCGATCTCGAGGGCAACGTCGAACATGTGATTGATGTTCCAGGATACCCCTCGGGTCTGGGCTGGCTTCCCGATGGAGGGCTATTGGTAGTCTCTATGGATGATCAACGACTACTGCGCCTCGATCGTAACGGGCTTTCAGAAGTCTCTGATTTGAGTTCAATTGCTTCGTATCTATTGAATGACATGGTGGTTGATCAAAAAGGCCGGGCCTATATCGGAAACTTTGGATACGAATTTTCCAATCCCTCAGTTATCCCCGGATTTGCCGAAATTGTCATGGTCGCACCTAAAGGCGACACGCAGGTTGTAGCTGATGAGATGGCCTTTCCGAATGGGATGGTTATTACTCCAGATGGAAGAACACTCATTGTCGCTGAGTCGCTTGCGGCTCGTCTGACTGCTTTCGATATAGAACCAAGCGGTACACTGGCGGGACGTCGAGTCTGGGCGCAATTCGATGATTTAGGATTTGAAAGCCACGATATTGATCGGAGTTTCCCTGATGGAATATGTCTTGACGCAGAGGGTGCCATCTGGGTTGCTTTACCTTGGGGGCAAACGGAAGTACTAAGAGTTCTCGAAGGTGGCGAGGTCACTCATCGAGTAAAAGTGGAAACGCGACCTTTCGCCGCTATGCTAGTGCACCCCGTCGTAAATTCTGTGCCATTCAGCGAAGCGACAAGCATCCGAATTCAAGGCGCATTCGCGAAGCACTAGCGAGCTAATGGCAGCGGTTGCAACGCCGAAGGCGGGTGTTTGTCGCTTCGCCCTGGGGGAGTCCCCCAAAAACCACGGTTACTGCGTTGCCCCTCTGGCCAATATCTGGATATTGCCTGCGAGGCGCGCCTTGTCCCCGTGTTTTTGGGGGGCTCTGAATGTCACAGAATTTGCGACGGGGTACACTAGGAGGTCCCGACCTGCAGACTCTTTTTGTGTGCACATCAATGTTAGATGATGAGTATAAGAGCCTACCAAAAAGCGGTTGCATCGAAACTGCCCGAGTCTAGGTGCCAGGTGCGGGATTACCTTAAGGGTCGCTTCCAGTTAGTGAAGTTCTTAGGATTGGACCGCTATTCAGGGGACAACCGTCGTTCGTTATCAAACAGATATTGGGAAATTAAGCGTTTTCTAACAGACAGGACCCGGCCCGATGCGGACCGTCAATGTACAAATGCTTCACCGTCTGTTTTGGTTGAAGGCACGTGTTCAAGATCAAAACCTGCGAGCAGTGCAGTGGTGCTGTTAAAGTGATTGCCTGTATCGAAGACCCGGCCGTCATCCGAAAGATTCTCGATCATCTCGAACAACGGGCCCAATCCAGCCAACCACTGCCGCATCCAGCCCGGGGCCGTCCCTGGCGCCTTCACCGGATCGATCTTAAATTACGCAGGGAAGCGATCACCCTAAAGCCATCGTGCGGCCGCACTCGTGCCCTACAGCGACGAATCCCTGCCTGAGGCGCTCTCGCACCCGCAAAAGAACGTTTCCGTGAGCCGCGCACCTGAAATCCTACCCGCGATGATCCTGTCAACCCGGCCCGCGTGCCGACCGTAAACCCCGTGAGTACAATGCTGGCGAACGGCATTGCGGTTATGCTTCTTATCCGTTCAACTGCTTGAATATCGAGGAAGTCGTTATTGCGCCTCGTTCTCCCTGGCAAAATCCTTACGCGAGCGCGTAATCGGCAGCATCCGGCGAGAACTTCTGAATCATGTCGTCCTCCTAAACGAGCGACGCCTAAAGCGCCTACTTTCGGATTACCTCGATTACTATCATCGGTGGCGCATCCACTGATCCTTGCACATGGATGCGCCCAACCGCCGATGCGTAAAATCAACCAGGCCCGGCTAAGTTGTCGAACTCCCCACGGTACAAGGACTACATCACTATTATCTACCGAAGGTCGCATGAATATTCGGGACGCACAGGGCATATCGTGCACAAGCTGGCCATACTCTGAGACTTCCGCTGGAACACATATTCTCGAGATCTAGCCCAGCTCCCGCTGGCTGCCTGAACTAT
>CAMYOI010000531.1 GCA_947259955.1 uncultured Gammaproteobacteria bacterium | reverse complement strand
GGTGTGGCGGCCGGAGCCCTTGGCGAAGGATGAGGAGATCCTCGAAGCACTCGCCGCCTGTCCCGCGAGCATTCGTGAGGGAGCCGCCGTCCATGTCTTGACGACCGAGGGCTTCGAACCCGTGCGGGAGTCGGTCAACGGTTTTCACTCCGTTATCGAGCGTGATCAGCCGGGAGCGTTCGAGCCGCAGTGCTTCGACGCCGAAGGCTCGGCGACGACGCTCAAGGTGATTCTCTTGAAAGCGCGACTTCGTATGGGGGAAGCGAGTCAGGACGAGATCGACCAAGCCGTCGGCCGGGCGTGGGCTCGCGGGGAGCTGTCGGCCCCCCGCAGGCCAGGGATCAACTACATGCTCTCGGAGCACAACAAGGTCCCAATCGACGCCGAAACCGTGATCCCGTACCAGCCGCACGTCATGTTCTATGCCCCATACCTCACCAACGCGGACCTAGGTGCCGAGCCGGTGGGTTCAGCCCCCGTCTTCGTCATCAACGAGGGCCAGCCGAACGCCTACGTGATCGTGCCGATCTCGGTGGACAAGTAGTCCAGGTCAAGGATCACGCATGGGGACCTTGCCTTCCGCTGAAGAACGCGTTACCCTTTGGCAACGGTTGCCAGTTGGCAACGTATTAGGAGGACGTCATGAGTCGAGTAACCAGCAATCCCACACGCTTGCCAGCAGCAATCGCGAGCTACCTAGCCCTTGTGGCTTTCCTTTCCGGCTCCTTGGCGGGCGCCACCAAGGAAGAACTGTTCGCCGGAAAAGAGGACACCGGGCGGTCGATCGCTCTCGAGGTTCTCGTTGACGGGACGCCAGAGCAACTGTTCGAGGATTGGGCCACTGCGGCCGGTATCGTGCAGTTCTTTGGCAGCGGCGCGAACGTTGAGCCGCGCGTGGGCGGCCTGTACGAGATCGATTTCGGCAGCCTCCCCGATGGCACGGTTCTCGGACCTCGGAATAACCGGATTCTTCGCTACGATCCGCCCCGCGCATTGGATTTCGAGTGGACGATGCCGATGTTTGCCGAGGAACTGAATGCCCACCCCCTGCCGACCTGGGTCGAGATTCGTTTCGAGCCTTTTGGCGATGCCGAAGACCGCACGCTCGTTAAGCTGTCTCACCACGGCTTCGGTCAAAGCGATCTGTGGGACCAGTGCTTCTCTTTCTTCCAGCGCGGCTGGTTCGATATCCTGTTTCGGCTCAAGCTTCACCGTTCGTATTTCGTTTTTTCGGGCTGATGCAGAACGCTGCGCAACTCGATCGGGTCTTTTGCGCCATCGGCAACAAGACCCGCCGTGCAATCTTGGCGAATCTCGCTGAAGGCGAGCAAACGACTGGCGCCATCGCGAAGGGATTCACGTTGAGCCGCCCGACCATCTCCAAACATCTTGGCGTGCTGAAGGCCGCGGGCCTCGTCAAACGACGCCACGAGGGTCGCAACCAGATCTACACGCTTGAAGCCGAACCGCTCGCAGCGGCACGCAACTGGCTGTCTCACTACGAGCGATTCTGGCGGCTCAGCATGACACGCTTGCAGCAACATCTGGAGCAGAAACAATGAACGGCAATAGCCGATTGGAACTGCGTCACGAAGTACTGATTCATGCGCCAAAGGAGCGCATATTCCGCGCATTGACCGATCCCGGCGAGATCACCGCATGGTGGTCTCTGCCCGGCCTGTACACGGTCACCGAGGCCGAGATCGACCTGCGCGAGGGGGGTGTCTACCGCTTGTCGGGCACGAGCGCCAATTCTGGCCGGTTCCTGCTAACCGGGAAGTACCTCGTCGTGGAACCACCGCAGCGCCTGAAATACACGTGGATACCGGACTGGAGCGAAGACGCACGCGATTCTATCGTCGAGTTTCACCTGGAAAGCGTGGGCGACGCCACGCGTGTCGTCATAAGCCACACAGGGTTCTTGTCGGCGGCCGCCTGCGAGGAACATCGCGGGGGTTGGCCGGCGGTTGTAGGTGCCCTTGGTGAACACGTCAAACGTCAGCCGTTGTGCGTCACATGATGACCTGAAGAATGCCGGCACTCGACTACTCGCGGCTCGCAGCCATCTACGACGACTACTGCGACTTCGATCGGGACCTCGACTTCTTCCGTTCCCTGCTCGTGAGGCGCGGTGGGCAGGTTCTCGAGCTGATGGCCGGAACCGGCCGGATCTCAGTTCCGCTGCTCGAAGCCGAGATCGAGCTGACCTGTCTCGACAGCTCTGCCGCCATGCTGAGGGTCTTGCAGCGAAAGCTGGGGCAACGACACCTAAGGGCCGCACTGGTCTGTGCCGATTTGTCCACGATGCGGCTCCGGGCTCGCTTCGACACGGTGATCCTCCCGTTCCAGGGCTTTTGCGAACTGGTCACAAAGGAAGAGCAGCGGAAGGCCATGGGCGCCGTGGCCGGGGTCCTTGACGGCTGCGGCCGTTTCGTCTGCACTACGCACAATCCCGCGATACGCCGGCGGACGCTGGACGGGAACTGGCATGCGATGGGCGAGTTTCCGAGGCAGGCCGGTGGCGTCGTCAGGCTGGCCCTGAAAGGGAAGCTCGAGCCGACCAGGCGAATTGTGGAGGGGCACCAGAGACTCGAGGTTACGGACAAGTCCGGCGGGAAGAGCGAGATCCTGATGCCCCTTCGCTTCTCACTGGTCTCCGCCTCCGAGCTCTCGGCCCTGGCGGAGGCGGCTGGGCTCGAACTCGTGTCGCTTTGCGGCGACTATGATGGCAGCGGCTACGACGAGACACGGAGTCCGGTCATCATCGCCACCTTCCAAAGGTCGGGTTGAGCGTTCCCGGCGCGGCAGGTGGGTTAGTCAAGCTGTGGCAGCAGGGGATTGTGAATCGCCGGCTCAAGGGCTCACAAGCCGGCGGGCAAATCGGGGCCGTCGGGCAAGGCGTGAGGTCAGAATCGCCCGGAGCTCCCACCTCGGCCGATCCAGGGCTTCGGAGATGCTGCTTCTCGTTCAGTACCTTCGCAGTGGCGGGCCGTCGGCAATGCGCGCGGCGAAGGAGCACCGATTGGTCAGACTCGTGGTGAGCGTGGCAGGTGAGTTGGCGAGGGCTTGAGCATCAGGCCCTTTGCCTGCTCCGAGAGGCGCACAGCCGGGTAGACGTGGAGGACGTCAGCTAGTTGAACGAGGAACTTTCTCTTGAAGTCCCGGAGCCGCCCGTAGTCGGCACCGAACTGGATTCGGAGCCCCTCCCAAGGAATGA
>CAMYOI010000530.1 GCA_947259955.1 uncultured Gammaproteobacteria bacterium | reverse complement strand
AGGAGCGGCGGCCCGAACAGGGCTTGCGGCCAGAAAAACAGTAGCCGCTAACGCCATTAACAGATGTTTGAGTCTTATCATGGGTATCCTCCTTCGAAAATCTCATCATCCGAAAACGCCTGTCCACATGACAAGCGTACGTGCGATAAGGGGTCATTGTGCCGGTTCTGGAAATCCAGAACGCCGAAAAATCTTAACACAGACGGTGTCCTCATATCGTAACGTTTATGATTCCTAGCCCCGGGGAATCGGCGCGGGCCGCGCCTCCTACAAGACAAGCGGTCGAATCCATTTCTGTAGGAGCGGCACCCCGCCGCGATCGATTGGCGCAGGGCCACGCCTCCTGCAAGATTATCGACCTCAAACCATGATTCGTAGGAGCGGCGCCTCGCCGCGATCAATCGAAACGAAACCGGCTACCGAAAAAGCCTGGGTTCATTCAGCTCGCGCGTGTCCGACAGCGCGTCGTCCAGACTGTCCCTGATCTCGTCTATCGAATATATAGGCTGCACTTCGAAACGGATCAATGGAACATCGGCATCCGCCAGGGCTTCCTCGATAATGACGTCGCGTTCGACATGAACACCCTTCCGGTCGGTGCGACACATCGTCTAACTCGATGACACAGGCGATGCCCATCGATGCTGACAAGACGAGCACGAAATCGACGTGCTCGGATGCGATACGTTGATACGCGCCACTCTGAGAAGAGTTTCCCGGATCCTTTCTTGGCTCAACTATATCGGCCAGACGCACCTTGCCGAAAACCTGATAGCCGTCATCAACCGCTGATTTCAGTTTTTCGAAAAATTTCGCCTCCGCGGGAGACAGCAGCACCGCCTTCCTCTGGTACACAGCCGAGACTGGCCCAGCCTTCTTCAAACGAAGCATCGACCTGAGCACTCCGATCACAACCAGCGCCAGAATAAACAGCACTGCCAGGGGGATCAGCTCATGCAGATTCGGATCGTTCAACAAATCATTCAACATTCAATATACTCTTTTCCGCTTTTGTCATTGCGAGTTGCACGGGGACAGGGAAGCCGCTGGCGTGCGGCCACCGCTGCACAGCAGAAGGCGGATGTCGCACCAGTGCAAAGTCAATCTACGGCTTCGATGCAGTCAGGATCATTGTAACGGGTATTGTTGACTTTGGTACTCACCTTGCTGACCGACAGATCGTCTCCCTCATAAGGCTTGAGCAGAGACAGCACAGCGGGCATCTCGGTCACCGGCGACATCCACTCATCGACGGAATCCTGTTCGAGTACGACCGGCATGCGGTGATGGATCTCCGACGCCACGGGATTTGCCGAGGTAGTGATGATCGAACACGACAACAGCTCGAGTCCAGGGTGCCAGGCGCTCATGCCGGCGAACGGAATCAGATCCTTCGTGCTGAAATAGTAAGGCTGTTTGACGCCGCCTTCCCTCTTCCACTCGAACCAGCCGCTCGCCGGTACGATGCAGCGGCTCTTCTTGATGGGCACCCGAAACGATGCCTTCTCGGTAATGGTCTCGGCGCGCGCATTGAAAGTCTTGAAGGCCAGCTTTTTGTCTCTGGCCCAGTGCGGCAGCAGCCCCCAGTGCGCCGGACCCAGGGTGCGCTGACCGTCGTGAAGCCTGACGATGGGTACCGTCGACGTCGGTGGAATATTGTACCTGGCGATGGCCAGCTGGCTTTCTGAAAACTCATTGACGATGATATCGAAGGCGTCCACCAGGGCATCGGCATCGGTGACGATGTTGTAGCGTCCACACATAACAAAAAGGCTATGGCCCTGGGGGATGTCTACTTCTTTCTTTTATCACAAACGAATACGACTCTGGTTTTACCGTCCCCGGTGGGCCGCTCCTCGGTCTCGAACAGTTTGGTTGCCCTGACCAGCTCGCCGAGCTTCTGATAACCGTAGTTCCGCGGATCGAATTCAGGCGACTGCTTGGCGATGGTGCTGCCCACCGTACCGAGGTGCGCCCAGCCGCTGTCATCCGAAGCCGATTCCACCGCGTTCCTGAGCAGGCTGACCAGCCGGGTGTCCTGCTTCAACTGGCTGGTCGAACGCTTGGCAATGGCCTCGCTTTCATCGACCTTGGCTCGCAGCACCTCCGTATAAACGAACTTGTCGCAGGCCGACACGAACGGGGACGGCGTCTTCTTTTCGCCGAACCCGTAGACGTACAGCCCGGACTCCCTGATCCGGGAAGCGAGCTTGGTGAAATCGCTGTCACTCGACACCAGGCAAAATCCGTCGAAGTTGTCGGTATACAGAAGATCCATGGCATCGATGATCATGGCGCTGTCGGTTGCGTTCTTGCCCTTGGTGTAGGCGAACTGCTGCATCGGCTGTATCGAATGTTCGAGCAGCACATCCTTCCACCGCTTGAGGCTCGGCGCCGTCCAGTCACCATAGATTCTTCTCACGCTGGCGGTGCCGTAGTTGGCGATCTCTGCAAGCAATCCGTCCACGATACCGGGCTGGGCGTTGTCGGCGTCGATCAATACGGCCAATCTGTCTGTTTTTTCCATGTCGATTACTGTTTAATTGTCGGTCAACTATACAGTGAATAAGGGTTTGGGTTAACACATGATGCTTGGTTTTATCGGTACCGGCGGGATTACCGAGGCGATAATCAACGGACTTTTCAACCACGGGGGACACGAGGCCCCGATCCTTGTCTCCCGTCGCAACCGGGGCCGATCGAAAAGACTGGCCGAGACGTTCCATCTCATTGAGGTGGTCGATGACAATCAGGACATCGTCGATCGCACCGACTGGGTGGTGATTTCGGTACTACCGGGACAAACCCTGGAACTGCTCTCGACCCTCCGGTTTCGCGATGACCACGGCGTCATCAGTCTGCCCGCCGGCATTACCCTGAAATCCCTCGCGGCTCACATTGAGCCCGCCTCTCGGGTCAGCCGGGCGATACCCATGCCCCCGGTGGCGTTTGGTCTGGGTCCCACGCCGGTGTGTCCCCCGGATTCCGACGTCGAAGCCCTCTTCAACGGCATCGGCGCGGCCGTCGCGGTCGAGGACGAAACGCAGTTCACCGCACTTGCCGCCAGCACCGCGATCATGGCGACTTTCTTCGCCTGGATCGCTTCCAATGCGCGTTGGCTCGAGGAACAGAATGTCCCAGCGAAAGAAGCCGCGTTTTATACCACCTCTGTTTTTCAGGCGCTGGCCTCGATGGCCGCGCGCGTGGACGCCGCGGAATTGCAGCGCATGAGCGATGACTGCCTCACTCCGGGCGGACTGAACGAGCAGGTGCTGAACGCCGCCAGCGAGGCGGGCGTTATCGACAAGATCCAGGCCGAGATCGGCCGCGTCATGGAACGGCTTCAGCGCGCCGGCAAGCCTTAATAACCACCGATCAATGGACGAGCGTGATTCTTAACGATCAAGATCGGCGCGGGGGCGCGCCTCCTACAATGGGAGCGGCGCCCTCGCCGCGATCAGTAACCGCTCTTCCGCACACACTGCCTTCGTAGGATTTCCTTGACGCGCAACGACGTGAATAAGACAATCAGGCGAAACTTCAAACCACATCCCGTTAGGCCTGTGTTTGGCTGGATACAGCATATTATGAACGAGGAGACTACATGAACATCGAAGGAGTCTGGAAACTGGAGATCGGTGGTCTCCACGGCTGGGAACGCCTTGCCACCGTGTTCCTGGAGAATAGCCGCTATCTCTCGGCCAGCGCCGATCACTACACTATCGGCAAGTACCTGGTAGACGGCAAAAAATTCATAGCGGAGGCAAGTACCTGGTAGACGGCAAAAAATTCATAGCGGAGGCCTCCGCCATTCAATACGGGAACATTCGCACCATATTCGGCAGCAAGCAGGAGCAACTCAACACCACCCTGAAAGGAAAGGTCAAGAAGGACGGCAGTATCGTCGGCACGGTCAGCCCCACCAACCACAAAGCGAAAGAAACCCCGATGCGCCTTACCCGATTAGGTGATCTCGAAGTCTGATCTTTACTACTTGCTTCGGTAAACATTGTTGCGATCGCCGATCTTGATAACGTGGATCACCAGTACCGAATCCTCAATGGTGTAGAGAATGCGATAACGTCCCTGCCGGATTCGATAACGCTCCAGACCCGACAGCTTTGATGCGCCCGGAGGTCGTGGATTGTCAGCGAGTGATTTAATGCGCTGGATGATGCGTTGCCGAGCCGCCTTTGTGGCGATCGATTCAAGTTCTTTTAGAGCCGACTTCTTTATTCGCAGGCTATATCTTGCCACGCCGTTTCAGGTCCTTGACGACATCCTCGAAAGCATAGTCAGGTTCATTTTCACGGACTTCGAAGGCCTCGATGTCGCTCACGTCTTCCGCAAGTGCAGCTTTGACAGCCTCGTTCACAAGTTCGGAAATAGTGCGATCGGTTTCAGCCGCTTTCAGTCGCAGCGCACGATGCAGGTGCGGATCGAAGTATACGGTGGCTCTTTTTTGGGCGGTTTCACTCATAAACTAAACCTAGCGTCTTGACGGCTTAACGTCAAGACGCTAACCAAAGGCATAAAATCATCTTGCAGTTAATACAGCTGCACATACAAACTCAATCCGGTGCACACAGTCGCCCTACGGTGCGATGTTGCCTCCAAAAAACCGGCGGACGGAGAAATAGCTGCGCTCGTCATCGCAACGTAACTCGTTATAGACCGAAACAACGCCCGCAAGAATTCACGTTTTGGTCAAGGTACCTCTGAACACAATTTGTCATTACGAGAATAATGGAGACACGGCGACGCTGCTGTGGATCAAGTCGCCAATAATGGACCGCCGGGTGTTGTGCCCCATCACGACGAGATCGGCGTCCGCCTCCGAGGCAACGTCCAGGATGGCCTCTGTGACGTCACCGGAGCGCAAGGCGGTCAGCTCGCCCCCGCCCAGGATGAGTCAGAAGATATCCATGCGTCACTCGTCTCGAGCTTCGGCGGCCGGTTCGAGAGCCGGGAAGTCTTCGGGGGTGATGGTCTCCTGCTCGAGGAGCAATTCGACACCGGCGTGAAGGTCTTTATTCCGTTCCTCGAGTATTACCTTCGCCTGCGTGTAGGCACTGTCGATCAATTGACGAATCGCGGTATCGATCTCCCGGGCGGTCTCCTCCGAGTAGTCTTTCTGCTTGATGCCGATAGCGCTATCGCCGAGAAAACTCGACCGCTGCGCCTCCAGCACCGCCTGACCCAGTCCCGGCGCCATGCCGTAGCGGGTGACGATCTGGCGGGCAATGTCCGTCGCCTTGGCCAGATCGTCGGCCGCGCCGGTGGTAATCTCTCCGAAAATCAGTTCCTCCGCCGCGCGGCCCGCCATCAGCACCACCATCCGGTTCGTCAATTCATCCGTGGTGATCAGAAACTTGTCCTCGGTGGGCCGCTGCATGGTGTAACCGAGCGCGCCAATCGAGCGCGGGATGATGGAGATCTTGTGCACCGGGTCCATCCCCGGCAGCGAAGCCGCCGCGAGCGCGTGGCCCATCTCGTGATAGGCCACGCGCTCGCGGTCTTTGGTACTGAGCAGACGGGTCCGTTGCTCCGTACCG
>CAMYOI010000529.1 GCA_947259955.1 uncultured Gammaproteobacteria bacterium | reverse complement strand
GGTCACGAGGAGGAGCTCCAGGCCAAAGCGGTCTTGAAGACTCATGGCCTGTTCTTCGAGCCGTGGTGACCCGATATCAAGCGAATGAGCGATAAGATTGAGCTCATCTTCGTTGACCTTCAGCCACCGAGCCCGTGTGCACAACGCGGGCAGATCTGCGGCCTGCCACCAAGGGTCCCTGAGGTTGATATCCAGGAAGACCGGCGTATCGCCGGGGTCCAGCAGGGCCTCGAGCGCCGCTCGGGATACCGGCGAACGAAGCGCCAGGGTGCCGTGATAGACGAGCCCGGCACCGCTTTCCGAAAAAACCTCGCGGGCCGCTTGGGCATCGATAAAATCGTAGGCCTGATCCGGCAGAATATGGAAGGTGTGTTGTCCCGATCCCAGGGTGACTTCGACGATTCCGGTAGGTCGATTCGCGTCGATTTGGATTCCCCGACCATCCATTCCCCACTCGGTCATGGCCTGGGTGATCTCGTGCCCACCGGCATCCTCGCCGATGCGGCTGATCATCAGCGGGTCGAGGCCGAATCCCCGCAGGTGCCAGGCCACGTTAAAGGGCGCCCCCCCGAGTACCGACGTGCCGTCGGAAAACTGGTCGAACAATACTTCACCGAATATCAGGGGTCGCATGATTCAGTCGCCTCGCGCCTTACCGGATCCCCATCAGGACCATGAGCTGATAGGGCTCTATGACCAGTTGCTGCGTGGCCACAACGGTCTTCCCTGCCAGAACGTCAGTCAAGGTTTTGCGCATCCCCAGAAGCCGCAGCCGCTTGGCGGCGACGATTTGTTGTCGCTCGGAGAAGTTGGCCAACACCAGTATGTTTTGGTCTTCATGCTGCCGAAAGTAACCAAACACCTGGTCGTTGCCGGCGTCCATGATCTCGGTGTCGGCCCGGGTAAAGGCCAGGTTTTGCTGCCGAATCTGCGCCAAACGGAGCAGGCCCAGATAGATGCGGCCGGCGGCGCTCTGCGGGTCTTTGCGCAGCTCCGCGCGCTGCCAATCGAAAACCGGACGATGCACCCACCGGCTGTCGCCATCCTTCGCCGTTGACTGAGTGTATTGGTAGTCATTCATCATGCCCAGTTCATCACCCACGTAAAGGAGTGGAATACCGCCGATGGTGTAGATAATTCCGTGGAGCAGCAGAATGCGTCGTATCGCCAATTCCTGCTCGTCGGAATCCCCTTCGTCCTGCGCCTTTTCAAGTCCGCACAGCGATGCAGTAGTACCCGAGATGCGGGCGTCCCCGGTAACCGGGTCTTCCTGAAAGGGTAAACCGCGCGCAAAACTGCCGGGAAACCTCCCAATGTAGAAATCCGTGAGAAAGCGCCGATGATCGTGCGGCTTGATATTGAGCGTCATCGCATCTTCATTTGAAAACGCCCAACCGATATCGTCGTGACAGCGGATATAGTTTACCCAGGCGCAGCCCGGCGGGAGCGAGAAGCGTTTTTTCAGTGAGGTTTGCAAAAGCCGCACGTCCCGGGTCGCCAGGGTGTTCCAGAGCAGCGCCATGAGGTTGGGATTGTAAGACAGCGGACACTCGTCCTCGCTGATGTATTTGGCGACTTCGTCCGGATGCACGATGGCCTCGGACTTGAATTCCAAGGCAGGGGCGGCGATCTTGAACACCGCGTTGAAGGCTTGAATGAGAACATGCGCTTCGAGCAGATTCTCACAACTTGTCCCCAATCGCTTCCAGAGAAACGCGACCGCGTCCAGCCGCAGCACCTCTACCCCCTGGTTGGCAAGAAACAACATATCCGCGGCCATGCCGCTGAATACCGCCGGATTCTCGTAGTTGAGATCCCACTGGTAGTTGTGGAACGTGGTCCACACCCACCTGCGGATACGGCTGCGGTAGGTGAAACACCCGGGGTGCTCATCCGGGAATATCGCTCTAACGGTCCTCTCGATCGCGTCTGGCTGCTGGCGGTCGGGAAACATGCGGTAATACTCTTGGTATTCGGGATCCCCTGCCAGCGCCCGTTTCGCCCAGTCGTGCTCGTCCGAGGTGTGGTTGAAAACGAAGTCGAGCACCAGGCTGATGCCGTGGTGGCGCAGCTCGGTTGCCAGCTGGGCAAGCTCGTCCATGGTACCAATATGAGGGTCCACCTCCCGATAGCTGCTCACCGCATAGCCGCCATCGTTATCGCCCTCGGGCGACTTGAACAGCGGCATCAGGTGCAGATAGGTAACACCGAGCTCCGCGAAGTAAGGGATTCGCTCACGGATGCCGGCGAGATCATCGGCGAACAGGTCGACATAACACATCGCGCCGATCATGCGATGGGACTGATACCAGTGGGGATCGGCCTCCCGCATCACATCCAGCGCCTTCAGTTCAGCTGGGCGTGACGTCCACATGTGGGTGGCGGTGGCCAGTATATCCTCAAGGTAATAAAAGAAGTCGTATTCACCGCCGTAGAGCCGATGCAGCAGCTTGAATAGCCGCGGGAAGTGCGTTTTGATGCGCTGCAGGTAGGCTTGCCACTCTCCCTCGTCGACCTCGCCGGCAAAGCGCGCCTCCAGACGGGGAATGAGTCGACTGAGCGACTCGTTTGAGTGCCTTTCAAGGATCGCGGTATGGTTCATTGACTGTTCTGCCCCAACTTCACCGTATTATAGTGCCAACGGGACTCTAGCCCGCACACTGGAAGTCGTTGTTTTGCATTGAAAACTCCATGGATTGCCGCCTACGTCGTCACGTTGCCTCGCTAGTTCCTGTCCAGGATAACCGTCATTGCTTCGCTGCGCTCGCAATGACTGCGGTTGTCTTCGCGAGGAGCTTTGCGACGTGGCGATCCAGTCAAAATCTGTACTCCTCGGGAGACAATCGCCTCAACACAAATGCAAAGCCTTTTTTGAAACAGTATGAACCGTCCCGAGAATTCCGGAGACTGTTTAGTTTATGGTCAATCGACAAAACCTATTGTAGGTGACGTGACTTATGATTATTCTACGGCAAATCGAGCAGCATCTTTACAGGGACGACTTATTGAGTCATTGATTGGCCGTCGAGCGTTCACTTGGGGGATGCATTAATACAAAATATGAAACCAACGCGTTTTTCGTTCGAAGTTCAGCCGAAGCTCCCCGATAATTTGTCGAGGCTCGAGGAGTGGGCTGACAACCTGCTCTACACTTGGGACCGTTCGGTGCGAGGGCTGTTTTATCGTCTCGACCGCGAATTGTGGGAAGCATCCGGTCACAATCCGAAGGTTTTCCTGCGCCGCGTGTCCCAGCAAAA
>CAMYOI010000528.1 GCA_947259955.1 uncultured Gammaproteobacteria bacterium | reverse complement strand
CGGTGTTATCGACCACCAGGCGAGCTCGGGCAGCATGTGCGATTTCCGCGGCGGCTCTGATGTCGGTGATACTCCAGGTCGGGTTGGCCGGTGTATCGACGAACACGAGTTTGGTTTTCCCGGGCCGCATGGCGTTGGCCAGTTCATTCGGTTGGGTGGTGTCGACGAACTCCACGTCCAGCCCCCACGACATCCCGAAGTCCACCAACCAGGTTCGATAAGCGTAATACATGACCCGGGAAGCGACCACGTGATCACCGGGCAGCAGCGACTGGAACACCGCCGTGCCCGCCGCCATGCCGGATGAAAACAACAGGCAATCGGCACCCCCTTCCAGGGTGGACAGAAGCTGCTCGGGCGCGTCATAGGTGGGATTGTGGGGTCGAGTATACGCACGACCGGATCGGTATCCGCCATCTGGGTCACGCTCATACGTAGTCGATGCGTGTACCGGGGGCACAACAGCCCGTGTGACTTCATCAACATGGCCCAAGGCCTGGACGGTCAGGGTTTCTAGCGCAATTTTCCGCGAAGTCGTGTCGCTTGGTTTATCGGTCATTAGCTCGGTCCCAGGCAGGATTCGATGGATATTTCGGTCGCAAATTGGGCACCTCCATTTTGGCCAGGCTAGACACGTTCAATAACCATCGCGATACCTTGTCCGACCCCAATGCACATCGTGCACAGCGCATATCGACCCTTCGTGCGCTGTAATTGGTTCAACGCAGTTGTTATCAATCGCGCGCCGCTCGCACCCAGGGGATGACCAAGCGCAATCGCGCCGCCGTTCGGATTGACCCGTTCGTCGTCGTCGTGCAGGCCCAATTGGCGCAATACCGCGATGCCCTGGGCGGCGAATGCTTCGTTTAGTTCGATAACATCCATATCCTCGAGCTCGAGGCCGGTGAGCTTCAAAACCTTCCTCGATGCAGGCGCCGGTCCAATACCCATTATCCTGGGAGGCACACCGGCCACAGCCATTCCGACCACTCGTCCTTTCGGGTTCAGTCCGATACTTGAAACAGCAGACTCGCCAGCCAACAACAAGGCACAGGCGCCGTCGTTCACTCCGGAAGCGTTGCCCGCGGTTACCGTACCGCCCTCTTTGACAATGCCGCTCAGGGCGCCCAGCTTTTCCAGACTGGTGCTCCTGGGGTGCTCGTCCGTATCAACGACTACCGGCTCTCCCCTGCGTTGGGCTACGGCAACCGGTGTAATTTCCGAGGAAAAGAATCCTGCCTCTTGTGCGGCCGCTGTTTTGAGTTGGCTGACCAGTGCCATTCGATCCTGTGCATCCCGTTCGATGCCGAATTCCTCCGCAACGTTTTCGGCCGTTTCAGGCATGGAATCGACACCGAACTGCTCTTTCATGAGTTGATTTACAAAACGCCAACCGATGGTCGTGTCATACACCGCATTCTTTCGACTGAATGCGACCTCTGCTTTTGGCATGACGAACGGTGCACGACTCATACTTTCCACACCCCCGGCAATGATCAGATCGCCTTCACCGGTTTTGATGGCCCGTGCACCGATTCCCACGGCGTCCATGCCGGAACCACACAACCGATTGACGGTCGTCGCAGGTACATTAACCGGCATTCCCGCAAGTAGAGAAGACATTCGTCCGATATTTCGGTTGTCCTCGCCGGCCTGGTTTGCACAACCATAAATGACATCGCTAACCGCGTCCCAATCGACGTCTGGATTCCGCTCCATAATCGCTCTGATAGGAATGGCACCTAGGTCATCAGTCCTGACGGTAGATAATGCTCCGCCAAAACGTCCAAAAGGCGTGCGAACTGCATCGCAAATATAGGCATTAGTCATCTTGGATAACTGCTTCTCTGTTAGGCGTTAGCGATACAATGGCAGCCGTTCCACGCGGCGATCTATTTCCGCGATCATCTTATTGTAGCGAGGGCTATCCACCCCGCCGAACCGCCGCTCGAACTCTGCTTCGGACATATGCTCGGGCAGATCATCGACTTTTGGCATGACGTCGGACTCCGTTAAGGATTTTGCAACGCGTGTTTGCACCTCACTCGCCCGGGTAAAGGCGGTTGCCCGTTCGCCGAAACGTGTACCTGCCTTGTCAGCACACAGGTCGTTGAAGCTGAATCCACTGCCACCGCGCGAGTCTTCGATCTCTTTTAGTAGTCCGACCGCGTCGGAAAAAACGTTTCCACCCGCCATGGAAAGGGACGCAGAAATCATGAAATGTTGGGCAAAGTCCCGGCGACCACGAAGCCTGACTTCGCGTTTCGGAGCCTTGGGCCAGGTGCCCGCCTGCGGCGCCAGGCGCTTCAGGTCGCGACCGTCCACGTAAGCGGTAAGCACGATGATCGCCGCCCTGTTCTCCGTCGCCGAGTCACTGAATTTCGATTGCTCTTCACCCAGCTGGAACAGAGGTTGCAGAATGTCGACCATCTTGATCGGGCCGCGCCCGGCGGACACCACCTCGACCAGGCGCTGATTGTAAATCTTCAATCGATCTTGATCCTGAGCCGACACCAGGCTTGTTCTGACCACATCGGTTAGTTGAGAATCCCACTCATAGGTAACGCTGAGGCCGCTGCTCTTTATGGCTACCTGGCGGATCAGGTCCGACCTCAGGTTGTGGCCGGTCCTGGTGTATAAAGTGTTGATGGTAAGGGCCAATACCTGGTCGGCCAACCAGCCGGGAATTGTTAAGCGTCCGATTCGCAAATGGTCGACCTTGGGTAAGTCCGGCGTTTCAGACCAGCTGGTCTCGACATTGAGGTACTGACCGACAGGATTCTTCGGCAATCGAGCCGTCGCCTGCACTTTGACTGAGCCATCACGAAGCTCTACCGCCGCCCCGCCGCGTCCAATCAGGTACACGAAATAATTCACCGCAAGGTCGAGGTCACGCTTGCGAATGGTAACGGTCCTTACTTCACCGTCCCGCAGGTCCCGTGGGTCATGCCGGTCCAGAATGGCTTTGGCCCGCCCGATTTCAGCCGATGTCAGCTTCACGTGGGTTTCGATCAGAGCGGTTTTTTCCACTGCGAAATAGGCCGCGGCGGCCAGCGCAAACGGTAGCAGGACGATTAAGAAAAGGACTAACTTTAGTAAGAATCTCATGACGCTTGATCGCTGTTGATGTAGAGTGCAAGTACCAACACGGCGAGGCAGCCACCAGCCGTGCCGAACTGCGACAGTGCCCGTGGGTACAGCAAGCACAAAGCATACGTTAACGGATAGAAACCTTTCAATCGGATAGTATAGTTACGT
>CAMYOI010000527.1 GCA_947259955.1 uncultured Gammaproteobacteria bacterium | reverse complement strand
AGCCGGTATGTTGCGTATGACTTATTGCTGAGAATTTCCACCATGCTTGCAGGCAAGGGGATCAATTGAATGAGGGGCCATGCCAACCATGCGATCAACAAGAGGTAAATAGGCTTGTAGTCCCGAATTACAAATGATTGATGTTGAACGACCCTTGTGAGACAGAATATGGAAAACACAAGGAATACCAAGCTTTCCAGTCCGTACCAGAACCTCGGGCGGAAACCGCCGAGCATGATGGGGGCCAGCAGAGCGATGAGGATGGCGAGCAAGAGTAGTACGTATTCAGACTTGGCAATCAAGTCAAATCGGGGAGATCCTGTCTGGATTGCCGTTTGAATTTTTACCGGGCGTACGGATTGTGCTTTGGTAGATGCAATTCATTTTCCCATCGACTATCGGTTGCGGTGTCGTAGATAAATTTGCTGATAGGATAGGCTTGAAGAGTTGTGTCAGTTTGCAACGCACTGTCTATGGTGACATTTACCAGCTTTTTAATGTGGTCCGGCCACTCTTTCCAATGATGGATTCCCGCTCTGATGATTCGCCGCTGGGTCAGATCTTCGACTGGATGTAGCATGACTGAATTTTCAAAAGCCGAGATTGTCTCTTCGTCGAACTGGTTCTGTCCCGCGCGGAGTTCCGCTATGCTGGCCCAGGCGTAGCCCAAAGATGGTGCCAGATCGATCAGCTTTCGGTATCCCTCGAGTGCCTCCAATGCGCTCTTTCTGGCGTAACCCGGATAGAGTCGCTGCAGGTAGCTACGCCATTCCAGAAGTCGTGTGCGGATGAGAACATGCCTGGGATCTGCCGAAAACAACTTTACAGATTTTGTACTGATGTCATGTAGCGCCTGCCATTCCCTGTCGTCCTGGAGATAGCCGACCCAGCCCCAATGCGCGATCCGGTTTTCGATGTGGTGGGCACGAAACGCGGCAATCGACAAGTTGGCGCTCAAGACGGACAAGCCGATAAAGACGAAGAAACCGCTTGCGCAGAGTATTTTCAATTTAAGTGGATGGGATTGATTCCTTGAGGCCGTAGTAATCTCCGTAGTAACCGTAGTACCCATCGTTGTAATAGGATGACTTGCCGCGCGAAACCTGGGTCAACGCAACGCCGATGACATTTACATCGGCGTTGTCTAGGCTGTTCAGCGCACTAATCGACGCAGAGCGGTGCGTTTTTTGACCTCTGACGGCGAGAATGGAGGCATCGGCGAGGCTGCCTAGAACGATGGCATCACTCACGGGTAGCACGGGCGGGCTGTCCAGCAGTATATAATCGAACCGCGATCTAAATTCAGTTAACAGTCTGGCAAATTTGTCGGACGAAATCAGTTCAAGCGGGTTCGGCGGCTGGGTTCCGCTTTTCATGATATACAGGTTTTCCGCGTCCTCATCCCTGTTGAAACAATCAGCGGATTCCGCATGGCCTGCCACGACATCCGCAAGGCCGCCGTGCTGCACCAGACCGGCAATGGTGGCAACCCTCGGCTTTCGAAGATCGGCGTCAACAAGTAGAGTCCTGCCGAGTTTGCTGAACGCCAGGGCCAGATTCGTGCACAGCGTCGTTTTGCCTTCAGCCTGTACAGCCGACGCGATCATGATCACTTTGGGTGGATTGTCTACATCCGTATACAACACACTAGTTCTGATGTGATTTACGGATTCAGCAAATCCAGAATTCAGGTTATGGATGTAAAACCGTTCCGGTGCTGCATCTCTGCCGTGTTTGCTTTTCCGTCTTGTCGAGCTGTCCAGGTACGGGACGACACCGAGTACGGGCAACGCGAGCTGCTGTTCGATATCGTGTGGGCCCTTGAAGGTGTTGTCCAGGAAGTCGCGTAGCCAAGTCAGAAGCATCCCGGCCAGCAGCCCAAGCATCGTCCATGTCGTGATGATTTTCTGCTTGTTGGGACGTATCGGCGCGGTTGGGGGTTCGGCGGCATCGATTACCCGGACATCGTTGACATCGTAACGCATGGCGAGATCGGTTTCCTTGAAACGTGTCAGGAACTGATCATATAGCTGTCTGTAAGTCGAGACATCGCGCTCAAGCTTCGCGAGTTGGAAGCTCTTGGATTGGGTCTGGACTGCCTGACTTTTGGCGTTTTGGAGCCGCTCCATGACCTCCGCGAGTTCGGCTCTGGCGGCGACCATGGCGGGGTGTTTTTCGCCGTACCGTTTCTCGAGTGCCGAAGTATTGACCTGAGCGGAAGTGACTTCGGCGTTCAGCGCGGCCAACCGGCCGCTAGTCAATTCGCTGAGCTTTCCCGTGTCAACCAGCGACTCCTGGGTTTGATAGGCCTGTAACCGCGCTTCCGAATCCGCGACCTTCTGGCGCAGGTCCTCGATCTGTTTGTTCAGCCAGCCGCTGGCAACCTTGATCTGGGACAATCGCGTATCCAGACTGAGTTCAATGTATGATTCCGCCGCATTATTGACTACGGCTGCCGCGAAGTCGGGATCTGGCGACTCGTAGCGAAGTTTTACGATCTGGCTTCGACTACCACCATCTACCTGAATACCACCGCTGATCATCCCCGCCAGTATGACTCGATCGGCAGTTTGGCTTGCTTCACTTGACCCGTCAGGCTTGGGATTTCCCGATATTTGTCCGGCCAGGTTTCTGAAAACCCCCAGTAATCGGGTCATAATATCTGGTGAGCTCGGTTGCTTGGTCAGCGCATAATCTTCTGGTTTCAGTTTAGCGGCAATCCGTTCGGCTATGGCGCGGCTTTTGATGATTTCAGACTGGGTCTGATAGAACTGGTACGGGCTGGCATAGCTGGCCACGACTTCTTCGATAGAACCCGATTTGAGGCGCTTGGGTTCGATCAACAAGGTTAGGTTTGCCTGGTACATCGGGGTTTCCGAAGTAGCCTTGAGAAATCCAATCAGGGCACCGAGCAATGCGACGCCCAGAATAGACCATTTGTAATGTTTCGCGGTGTGCCAATAGGACAATAGATCCGACTTCGGCGCTTTCGTCTTGATGTGAGGGCGTGAATCACTGGCAGCTCTGTGATCAACGTCATTGCGTTTTGGTAAGCTGGCATCGTTCATGGAAATCAGAAAAAGCTCTCGCCGATGGTAATAATGTCCCCGGGCTGCAATTCAGCCGACAACTTTGCCCGCTTTAATTCTTTTACGCCATCTTCAGTTTCGCGCCTAATGGTAATTTTCTTTTTTGATGCCCGTTCGGAAAATCCTCCCGCCAGTATGATGGCTTTTTCAACCGTCAGGCCGGCCCGGAACCCTAT
>CAMYOI010000526.1 GCA_947259955.1 uncultured Gammaproteobacteria bacterium | reverse complement strand
TGATACGAACGCGTGTCTAGGTTACTGTCTAGCTGGCAAGCATTCTTAGCTGTCGATTTGTAACATTACACGAACCCTAAGCTACCCGGAGGAAATATCATGTCAACACAAAACTACATCGTTTTACGCACTGAATCATCGCTGGTCCCTTCTTTTGAAAATCTGGGTATGTCACCCCGGGGCGCAGCGGCAAGCCCTGACTCCGCCGCTACCGCCGCTGAAACTGTGACCATCGAAGAGACCACCTTGAGCAAGGCCCAGCGGGATGATCTGAGGCGCGATCCGCGAACCAGGGCTATCGCTGAACCTATGCCCATGAAACTAATCGAACCGGTCGCTTCCGAAGATGCCGCGGCAGCGACCTCGAATACCACCTGGGGTGTAGAAGCGGTGGGTGCCGACCAGTCCTCCTTCGACGGTAGCGGTATCACGGTGGCGGTTCTCGATACCGGGATTGAGCCGGGCCATCCTGCCTTTAATGGCGTCAATCTTGTCCGGAAAAATTTCACAACCGAGGGCGACGACGACATAAATGGGCACGGCACACACTGCGCCGGCACGATCTTCGGTCAGGACGTCAACGGGCTGCGCATTGGCGTCGCCCGCAACGTGAATCGGGCCCTTATCGGTAAGGTGCTGGGCGCCGGTGGCGGGTCGTCCATGACAATTGCGGAGGCGATTCAATGGGCTGTGCAGAACGGCGCGAACGTCATTTCGATGTCCCTGGGAATCGACTTCCCGGGTTTCGTCGATTTCCTTGTAAATCAAAGAAACCTCGACATCAATCCCGCCACTTCCATCGCCCTGGAAGGCTATCGGGCCAACATTAACCTGTTCACCCAGTTATCGCGCCTGGTCGCCGCCCAGAATGCCTTCGCCGACGGGTGCATTATCGTCGGCGCTTCCGGTAACGAGAGTAACCGCCCGGCTTTCGAGGTCGGCGTGGCACCACCCGCGGCGGGCAACGGTATTATCGCAGTCGGAGCTCTGCAGCAAAACACCGCGACTGGACACCACGTGGCCTCCTTCTCGAACAATCAGGTGAACGTCTCGGCGCCCGGTGTCGGTGTTGTATCATCTTTCATTGGCGGGGGGGTGCGTTCGCTCAGTGGCACCAGCATGGCCACGCCGCACGTTGCCGGCATCGCTGCCCTTTGGGCCCAGCGTCAGGCTGACCTGACCGGCAGCATCAATTCCGAAACGCTCACCGCCAGGCTTATCGGGAGCGGCACGATGGCGGGACTGGATCCGGCATCAGAAGCCGAGGATATCGGGTCGGGCATCGTCCATGCTCCGTAAAACCAGGCGTCATTACGCTTGGCTGCCGGTTGCGCATGCTACCGGCCCATGGATAACCGTGTAACCCCCGTAGCCGTTGTATCCGCTAAAAGACAATGATCCTAGATATTCTCACTCGCATTGGGGCGCAGGGCAGAGGCGCCGGCAGTGGGAAGCCGGGAACATCATTTTTCCTGGTTACGGTGGTTACGGACGCACAAAATCGGTCTTCTCCGTACCGCCTGATTTCAAACACACCGGTTTGAAATCAGGCGGCTAAAGAGGAGATCAGGCTATCTTTTTCACCCACGACTTGCACCAGCCCTGGGCGTTAACGGATTTGCCCGGAAAGATCGTGCATTGGCCCCATTCTGCCTCGGCTTCACCGGTGTAGAGCTGGCAATTACTGCACAATTGCTCTGCATTCTCACTGGCGTGCACGTACCCTAGCGCCTTGGCGGTTGCATCCTCGGGGTCGACCTGGGGCATATCGGTAGCCACCGCCTGGTGCGTTGTGAGCATGGCGAGCGGTATGATCGCTGTTGCACCCCCGGCGAGTCGCAGTACTTCTCTTCGTGTCATGGTTTTCATGATGTTCTCCGTAGTGTTTGAAGTAAAAAGGTCCGCGTACTGAAGATCAGAACGGGGGACCGGAAATCACATATCTCTGGTCAGATGTATCGGTTGGTTAACGGTCGAATTCAGGTCACATCGAAGTATCGGATCAGGGGATTGACGCTGGCGGTGCGGTTCAGGGGTGTGCTTCGCACCTAGCATGTCGAAATGTCGGGATCAAACAACTTTCGGAATGTGACTGAGTGCAATGATGCCACAATTGTGATCTATCGTAAAACAAACGACGACGAATGGCTCAACACCAACGACGTACACAACCAACATCACGTTCAATACCACAATCGAATCACTACGATATTCAGTTTCGCCTTGACATTTATCGGTTTTGCAGCGGAGTGGTTTCGGTCATCGATATCGACGCGGAACCATGAATTTGGATAGCGGGCAGAGCCGGCACGCGACGACCGGTAACGACGGTGTATTTTTAGTGATTTGCGCGGCGATCGGTCCTGTAACCGCCGCGGGGTTTTGAGGCACCGTCGCGGTTAATGTGTATGAAAGGTGAAGACTGGCGCGTGGGCCATCCACAAATCGTACACAAGGATATGCGTATGATACGTAGATGATTGGCCTATGGCCGGCCGCTCACACCATGGCAGCTTGGTGGCGCCGAATCAACCGTGGGCGCGCTCCAAGCGGTACGTGGTCCAAACGCTCTAAACGCAACGCGTGCACCGGCACGCACCTCCAGGCTACTCGTGACAATGGCCACTTGCTACCCGATGAAAAATATAGTCCGATCCCTGGCGACGACGTTCGCACTCATGCTCGCGGGCTGCTCCACGACGCCTGAGCAGTCGATGAGTACCGTCGACTATGTCGATGTAGATCGCTTTATGGGCGACTGGTACGTCATAGCGAATATCCCAACCGCTCTGGAGAAAGGCGCGCACAACGCTGTGGAGTCGTACCGGCTGGCAAATGACGGTACTATAGAAACCGTATTCACGTTCCGCAAGGACGCCTTTGACGGCCCAGAAAAACGCTACACGCCCCGGGGATTTATAAAAAACTCCGAGTCCAACGCTGAATGGCGGATGCGCTTCGTCTGGCCGTTCAAAGCGGAATACCTTGTCATTTATCTCAACGATGACTACACCACGACCGTAGTCGGCCGCAGCAAGCGCGACTACGTCTGGATCATGAGCCGCACCCCGGAAATTGCCCCCACAGAGAAATTCTGTGACATTCAGCGAAGCGACAAGCATCCGAATTCAAGGCGCATTCGCGAAGCACTAGCGAGCTAATGGGAGCGGATGCAACGCCGAAGGCGGATGTTTGTCGATTCGCCCTGCGGGAGTCCCCCAAGAACCACGGCTACTGTGTTGCACCTCTGGCCAATATCCGGATATTGCCTGCGAGGCGCGCCTTGTCCCCGTGTTTTGGGGGGCTCTGAATGTCACAGAATTTACCACGGGGTACACTAGCCGACATTTCAAGGCACCGGGCTACTCGTGGATCGCCGCAGCCGCGTCAACCTTCCCGCTATGTCCGGACCTGCCTATTCATTGCCGCGGGACGTCATGCAAATAAGCTGCGCGGCTTTCCGAGAGAAACGGCAGCGTTCGGCGAGGTTGTTTTGGTATCGGTTCCGTATGGGGCGCTACCCCAGGTGGGAAGCGGCTACGCACGGGAGATGACAGGGAAGATTGTCATCGAGACCGGAAATCCTTACTATGACTCACGCCGTGAGGCGCATCGATCCGGTGATTGTCGGACCCTTAGGCCGCGACCGTGAGTTTGACGTCGGCACATCGGTTTTTGCCAAAGCGCTTACCGCTGATGAACTGCGCCGTGCGTTGGATCTGGAGTAAAGACTGTACCTTGGAAAGGCGCAGAAATCAGCCAATTTTGGCTTTTGATAAATCGTCAGGAATGGTCGGGGGCTATCTTCTTAAACACGATCATATTGAGTCGCTGGGTCAATTTCGACTGGGTACTCCCGTTGTGTTCCGTTCTTGGCCATAGCCTGATTAACAATTGGCTTCTGAGAGAGGCGCTCCCATACATTCCTTTCGATGAGCTCCAGATCGAATGCGCCACCCGTCAAAACGTTGCTTAGTTCCTTCTCAATCTCTCTTACGTCTGGATGACCCGACAGATTGATCCATTCGTCAGGGTCTTGCTCGGGATTGAAAAGCTGGGTGGAAGCTTTGTGAATATAGATATACTTCCATGGCCCATGACTACCATAAAGCAAGGTTTCATGATGCCTTCACCGTGATATTCCGAAATTACGGGAATATCAGACAACACGCCCCGCTTTGCAAGTGCGCTGAGGTTAGCCTTTCTCGCGCCCTTTCCGCCGCATGCCTCCAGCATGAATGGCGTCATCTGGTCGGCCATGACGAAAAGGATATTTGGCTTAGTGAATGATTGGTGGCTCATAACAATTACACTTAAGTGAAGTCGGAATCTATATCGAGGAGATTAGCACCGCACATGTGTTTTCCCGTTATCTGGATATAGTCTTCAATTTCGAATGTGATCTTTGCCATCGTTCCGGAAGGACCGGTATTGGCTAAGTACTGACGGACACGATTCAGCAACATCCAGATGTTCAAGCCGGTTTGCTTGGTCCGCTTTGTCGGCGACAACCGCCTTTCGATAACGATCCGGGACAGAGAGTATAAGCGTTTCTCAACAGGCAGGCATCGGACATCCCTTAACAAAAGCGGTTACTTAAGAAAACTGTTAAAAGATGGTAGTCGGCCAACTCCAGAAGATGTGCAAACAACAAAAACGCAGTTCTGAATGTCTGCAGCTAACCAAAATCCACACTCGCTGATTTGATTGAGCGAGGAATTCAATCCAACTCATCAAGCAGTGCTTTGGCGTCCTTCAAGTCTGCTGTGTCGAAGCCTTCGGAGAACCAGTCGTAGATCGGGGCAACAAAATCTCGCGCCTCAGACCTTTTCTCCTGCGAGCGTCGTAACTTTGCGAGGCTCGTGGCGGCCCGCAGTTCCCAGGACTTCGCCTCGTGTTTGCGGGCTACTTCGAGCGCCTGCATGCACGCACGTGCCGCGGCGTCTGGTTGTGGCTTGTTCCCGTTGAGCAGAAACTCGACCTT
>CAMYOI010000525.1:885-5210 GCA_947259955.1 uncultured Gammaproteobacteria bacterium | reverse complement strand
TGCGGGCCGGCAAGGGCAGTTCCGGAGAACGCGTGTATTCACGATATCATCGACGATCAGGCGGAACAAAATAGCGATGTGAACGCGGTGGTTTGTGATGGCGGCTCCCTGACCTATGATGAATTGAGGCACCGTGCGGCGATGCGCTCGAGTCAATTTCGGGACGCGGAAATCGGTGCGGGCAGCGTTGTCGCCGTTTGTCTGGGTCGCGAAACGGAGTTGGTCGTATCGGTGCTGGCCGTATTAAGAGCAGGCGCCGCATACGTTATTCTCGATCCGACGTATCCCGCGGCCCGGCTGCAACAGATTATGAAGCATTCAAACGCGGCGTTTCTCGTGGCGAACCAAGAGACGATCGAGCTGTTTCAAGATGTTGATGTTCCCACGCTCGTTACCGATGTCTCTCGGTACGATGAAATTAATTCGGTCGGATCGAAGCCCCGCTCAACAATCGATGTATCGATTGATCAACCCGCATACATAATGTATACGTCAGGCAGCACGGGATCGCCGAAGGGTGTCATCGTGAGTCACCGCAATCTCACTTGCTCGACATTGGTGCGACGCTTCGAATACGACATGGAGCCCGGGGTATTCCTGCTATTATCGTCTCTGGCGTTCGACAGTTCTGTGGCGGGTTTGTACTGGACCCTTGTGTCGGGCGGCACCCTGGTCGTTCCCAGGGCGCGAATCGAGCAGGATATGGACCGCCTTATCGAATGCATCGAGAAGCACGCGGTGACGCACACCCTTTGCCTGCCAAGTTTGTACAGGCTGCTGCTGGAACACGCGGAACGGACGGCGAGTTCGGACAAACTTCGGTCGCTGCGTGTAGTAATTTGCGCCGGCGAAGTGGTTCCAGGCGGTGACATGCTGGATACCCACAGAAGACTGCTGCCCCACGCCAGGCTGTACAATGAGTACGGCCCGACCGAAGCAACCGTCTGGAGCACGGTTTACGAAGCGACACATTACGAATCACCGGATCCCGTCCCAATCGGCAAACCGATATGCAATAGCTGCGTTTTTATTCTGGATTCCCACCGAAACCTCTGAACGACCCGGCGGCGACGCGCGTGAAGTTCGTTGACGTCGAGCTGGGGCAGGACTCCCGTGCATTGAATTCGAAACTGCTTTACAGAACAGGCGATTTCGCACGTTACAGGGAGGACGGTAACATAGAATTCCTGGGGCGGATCGACGGGCAAGTAAAGATCCGAGGATTCCGGATCGAACCGGCCGAGATAGAAGCAGCTTTGACCAGCCATCCTCTGGTGGAGGAGGCGGCTGTTGCCTCTATCGGGCAAAAGCGTCGCCCGGCCGA
This sequence comes from uncultured Gammaproteobacteria bacterium, assembly GCA_947259955.1. Classification (GTDB taxonomy): domain Bacteria; phylum Pseudomonadota; class Gammaproteobacteria; order Arenicellales; family JAANXG01; genus JAHEKE01. The sequence continues at coordinate 3,886 of CAMYOI010000525.1, read as the reverse complement.
CCAAGGCAGCGGAGTCGAATCACGGCAGCTGGTGGCTTTTATCAAAAGCCCGTCGCTGGACGAGTCTCATGAAGCACCAGTTGCCGAACTGCGCTCATTCGTCGGCAATAAGCTGCCCGATCACATGGTGCCCGTGGATATCGTCGCAGTACCCGATCTACCGCGACTGCCCAACGGCAAGATAGACAGGAATGCCTTGGCCTCTCTGACGTGGAAGCGTACAAAGTCTCCACGGGATGAATCTGCTTCGCCCAGAACTGAGGCCGAAGAAATGCTCGCTGGTATTTGGTCTGACGTTTTGAATATCGAGACCGTTGGTATTGATGACAACTTTTTCCATCTCGGTGGAGATTCGATCCTGAGTATCCAGGTTATCTCCCGAGTCGGCCAGGCAGGCTATCGCTTGTCTCCGAATGATCTGTTCGATTCACCTACCATCGAAAACCTCGCACTGCGGCTGCGTTCAAGGGAGGAGCTTAGAACAGTCATTGAACCGGCCAATGAAATTGAGCAGGCTCCACTGACGCCAATACAGCGGTGGTTTTTCGAATTGTCGATGACCCACCCTGAACAGTGGAATCAAAGCCGGGCTTTCGAAGTCGATAGCGCGGTGAGCGACGCTGATCTCGAGTCGGCGCTGCAGGTGCTCGTCGATGCCCATGATGCATTGCGCACATCGTTTTCTGAAGTCAACGGCAGGTTGCTGCAGCGCTGGCGTCGTGGTGTGAAAATCAGCGTGCAATACGTCGATATTCCGCATCGGGAGGTTCTGGAACGCCGTGTGTCGGAAGTTGGGCGTGATCTGCAGTCGGGCTTTGAGTTGAGTCAGGCACCGCTCGTTCGTTTCGTGCTTTTCGAGCAAAACGATCGCCGAATACTGCTCGTTATTGCGCATCACCTGATCGTCGATGCCGTGTCATGGAACATCTTTCTCGAGGATCTGGATACACTCTGCCGCGAGGCCCGGCAAGGCGAACCGTTGAGTTTGCCAAGTCCCACAGCCGCGTTTGGGCAGTGGTCTTTGCATCAGCAAGCCCTCGCCGGCTTGCCGGAAATTACCGATGATTCGCACTATTGGAGTGAACAATCAAATCCCCACGGAGCAGGCGTACCTGTCGATTCTGGCGCAGAGCCGGGCGGTCGAACTGGAGATTCGGCACCGATTCTGGAATCGAGCGCGACAACGTTTTGCCACGGCCTCGAACCGTCCAGGACCGATCAACTCATGTCCGGGTCGGTGCACAACGCTTACCAGACGCAAGTGATAGATCTGTTGATGAGCGCGCTGGCAATAGTGCTTTTGGAATGGACCGGCCGGTCGGCGGTCAGCGTGGTATTCGAAGGGCATGGCCGGCACGACCCGTCGGAGCAACTGGACATTTCCCGGACCATGGGCTGGTTCACTACGCTTGCCCCGCTGCGACTTTCGCTGGACCGCAAGTGGGAAAATCGCGTTGACCGTAATGAGTATTGTATCAAGTCGGTCAAAGAGCATTTGCGCAGACAGAGATTCGGTGGAATGGGTTACGGATTGCTCCGATACCATGGGCACGCGGCGGCGCAGGAGGACATGTTAAAACATAAACTCCCGCGAATCCTGCTCAATTACCTGGGTAATGTCGATCTGGCGCAAGGTTCTTCATTGTTCAGGCCGGTGGAAATGTCGATAGTTGGAGAACGGCACCCCTCGAATTTCAGATCGCAATGGATCGATATCAATACCCTGGTTTCAGAGGGTGAGCTTAAAATAAACTGGACCTATGACGTCAATCTTCATCGCCAAAATACCATAGAGAAGCTCGCCCGCAACTATGCGGCGGTGTTGATCGAACTGGTTGATCACTGTCTGGATTCTGAAAATTCAGGATATACCCCGACGGATTTTCCCGATGCCGGCCTCGACCAGGAGGCACTGGATGCATTCATCAACGACATTACATAACATAATTTCAGCCGGGCACGATTCATGGTGTGAGCAAAAAAAGGAACATCGAGGACGTCTACCGGCATTGCCAGAACCAGGCTTTGCTGCTGTTTGCCCACCTGCAACGGTATAGCAATGATCCGGGCAGGGTGCAGGTCCGGTGCGCGTTGGCAATACGGCCCAATCAAAGTTTTATGGACGTTCTTCGTGATGCGTCCGCTGCCGCTCGAAATCTGAGAAAATTCGGGCAAATAACACCGTCGCAAATCCAGCAATGGGGGTGTGACTACACCGGCGGCACCCGATTTTCTGCTGATCCGGAAACTTATTTCATCACGAGTTCAAAACTGGTCCGATTGTTGACTAAAAGCGGGGGTTCGATAATATCATTACATTGTCGTCTTAGGATCGGAGCCGTTTAATTCGGTGAAAAATATTGAGAGGAGTGACATGAGAAAAGAGATTTTGTTCGCCGCATCACTTGTGGCCGCGTCTTGTACTTTCGTTATAGAGAACATACAGGCCCAGTCACCAAGCGTGGATTACGGGGTGGTAACCCAGGCTAATCAGGTCGAGTTGGGCGAAGGGGGCAGTGGATTGGGTACTGCAGCAGGCGCGCTTTTAGGCGGGGTAGTTGGATACACTTTCGGCAAAGGCAGTACGAGCGGGAAAAAGCTGCGGGGTATACTGTTGGGCGGAGCTGCCGGCGGGTTCATTGGTAATACTGCAGCGAAGGGGACTAATAAGGGATACGAGTATACGGTGCAGCTCATGGCGGGGGACAGTATCAGTATCGCTACGGAACAAGGCTACATCGACGTTGGAGATTGTGTCACCGTCGAACGTGGTAAGTCGGCCAATATTCGCCGAGTCTCAGAGGTTCATTGCCAGGACAAAGATGCCCAACCAACGATGGAGCATGTTGGGGAAGCCGCGGAGTGTGAGGCTGCCAAGGCAGCCATGCTTGATGCGGCGACAACCGAAGCGCTTGAAGCTGCTGTAGAAAAGGCCAGAATACGTTGTGAAGAATGATTTGTATAGTCGCTCCGCCAGACGACACCTCACCATTTTGGGGCG
>CAMYOI010000525.1:0-693 GCA_947259955.1 uncultured Gammaproteobacteria bacterium | reverse complement strand
CGCTCGTCAGGCGCACAGTTCGCAAAGGGGGCCGACCTCTCCCGGAGCTGACTTGTCCATGCTTGCCGGAGCTTGGTCTTCAGTCAAACCTGTCCTGCGTCATCGCTCGGGATACTGGTGCAATATGCGGGCTAGGATCAACGGGCTAAATTTCATAGGCAAGGCCGCTTGCTAAAAATGCGATAGTCCATGTCCGGAAACAACGAATCTCGTTCCGCTATCGCCTCCAGGTAGCCGTGATCGATCTGGCCGGATTCCATCATGTTGGCGAGCCGGTCGAACCGGTGCAGGTGTGTTTTGATGCGACGAACCGCGTATTCGACGCTCGTGCCGGTTTTCATAATGAATGCCCAATCGCTGGCTTGGGCGAGAAGCAGCTCTCGAGCAGCCTGGTCCAAAATCCAGCGATGGGTCTCCTCGGCACTTGGAAACATGCTGACCAGCCGGCTCATGCGCTCCCCAGCGTCGAGCAAAAGGGGATAAATCCAGTCATTGGTGCCGTTCAGCCACACTTCGTGATAGCCGCCGGCACCCCAGCTGCATTCAGGCGCCACGACCGTCTCGACGTCGGAACTAAGCCTCAAGAATTCAGCAGCCGTAATCGCCCGCACCTCATCTTGATCGTAGGCCATTTTACGAAATAGAAAATCGATCCACTGCGGGCCCTCGTACCACCAGTGGCCGAACAACTCG
>CAMYOI010000524.1 GCA_947259955.1 uncultured Gammaproteobacteria bacterium | reverse complement strand
TTCCAAAACTTCAAAAAAATAAACCTGGGTAAACAGGAATCCTATGCGGCCAACTCAATGATAATCAATGATTGCCTGTTCGTTCCCAAAGGATATCCGGATGCTCTCAGCAAACTGAAGCAAACGGGTTATGATGTAATCGAACTGGACGTGAGCGAGGTGCGAAAAATGGACGGAGGCCTCACCTGCATGTCGCTGAGGTATTAGGTTATGCGCAACCACAAATTCAATGGAAAATGCCTGTGCGGCCGAATCAGGTTCGAAGCCGAGGGCGAACCACTATGGGTCGCCCATTGCCACTGCAACTCATGCCGCCGCAGTACTGGGGCTCCGGTCACGACATTCGTGGGTTTCGAGCGTGAACGGATCACGATAACCGGTGAACGAAAGACCTTTAACTCATCGCCCGACGTTTTTCGATCCTTCTGCGCCCATTGCGGGACCCCGCTCAGCTACGAATCAGAACGGTGTCCGGGCGAAATCCATTTCTACATCAGCGTGATGGACACACCGGATGTATTCAAACCGCAGAGGCACGTATTCCACGAAGAACACATATCCTGGTTGGAACTGAACGATGACCTGCCGCGATACGAGGGCATCGACAGGGACGAGCCTTCCTCCTGGGGCCCAAAACGTTCATCGGTCAATTGACCGTCGTCCTCGAACGCCTGGACCCAGGATCGGACCACGCGCTCGCCTTGATCGCGGAACTCGACGGGTACCTGCTGGGGCTGTATCCGCCGGAGAGCAACCACCTCGATTCCGTCGAGGAGCTGTCCAGGCCTCACGTTCACTGTATTGGCGCATTTGAAAACAGTCGCGCGATAGGATGCGGCGCGGTCAAACTGCTGGACGGCTATGCGGAAATCAAGCGCATCTATATCAATCCGAAATACCGGGGGAAAGGCGTCGGCGGCCGCATTCTTTCGGAGTTGGAGGATATTTCCAGGCACGCCGGACTCGACATCGTACGGCTCGAAACGGGCGTCCGCCAACCGCAGGCCATGCTTTTGTTCGAAAGCAAAGGTTATTGCAGGACGGGGCGCTTTGCCGATTATCCCGATGATCCATTGAGCGTATTCATGAAAAAGAGACTTCGCGCACGGACTACCGCAAACGGCTCCGCCGGGAATCAAGGCAATGGTTGAACAATTGAAAGGCAGGGTCGCCGTCATCACCGGGGCGGGCAGGGGCATAGGCCGTGCCGTGGCAATCGCCTACGCCGGCGAGGGATGCGCCGTATGTTGCTTGGCACGAACGGAGCCCGAAGTCGCGGCCACGGTATCCTGTATTAACGACAGGGACGGTATAGCGATGTCAAGAATAACGGACGTTACCGACTATGGCGCGGTGGAGAAATCATTTGCAACCGCTTCAGATAGATTCGGTGGAATCGATATCGTCGTCGTCAATGCGGGTGTATCCTCGAATGCAACGGTCGAGGCCGGAGATCCCGCAGAATGGCAACAGGTTTTGCACACCAACCTGGTGGGCGCTTACCACACCGCAAAGGCCGCCATTCCACACCTGAAGGCGCGCGGCGGCGGCAAAATCATATTCATCGGCTCCGGTCTCGGCCACCGCGGGTTGCCCGGAACCTCCGCCTATGCCTGCTCCAAGGCGGGCGTATGGAGCCTGACCCGGATACTGGCTCAGGAACTGATTACCGAAAATATTGCGGTCAACGAGCTCATCCCGGGGCCGGTCAGAACCGCAATCAACAAACAGGATGACGAGGAACTGAGGGCCCAGCTTGGACCGAACGAATGGATCAAATCGCCCGAGGAAGTGGCGCCGATGGCGCTGTTTCTGGCGACACAGCCTGACAGCGGCCCGACGGCCCAAAGCTTCAGCCTCATGCGGCGAGACACCTGAGCAAGGCCATGAAATATAGGATAGAAAAAGACACCATGGGTGAGGTCAGAGTGCCCGCGGATAAATATTGGGGCGCCCAAACGGAACGATCTCGAATGAATTTCAGGATCGGTCCGGCCGGCTCGATGCCGACGGAGATCATACACGCGTTTGCCTATCTCAAAAAAGCCGCCGCCCACGCCAACTGTGATCTTGACGTGCTGACGCGGGACAAACGGGACCTGATTTCGCAGGTATGTGACGAGATTATCGCGGGTGAACTGGACGATCAGTTCCCGCTGGTCATCTGGCAGACCGGCTCCGGCACCCAGACCAATATGAACGTGAATGAAGTCGTCGCCAACCGCGGCAACGAACTTGCAGGGAAGCAGACCGGAAACGGTGAAACTATCCTGCAGCCCAATGACGACGTCAACAAGTCGCAGTCGTCGAACGACACATTTCCGACCGCGATGCACATAGCCTGTTACAAGATCACCGTTGATTGCGTGATGCCGGCAGTGGGACGATTGAAACAGACGCTCGAAGCGAAATCTTACGAATTTAACGACGTGGTGAAAATTGGAAGGACCCACCTGATGGATGCCACCCCGCTGACCCTTGGACAGGAATTCTCCGGCTACGTATCACAACTGGAACACGGATTGAACGCTCTGGGCAATACCCTTGAACACCTGTCCGAACTGGCCCTGGGCGGAACGGCGGTCGGCACGGGTTTGAACGCCCCTGAAGGATACGATGTCATGGTCGCCGCGCGTATCGCCGAATTCACTGGACTTCCGTTGGTCACCGCGCCAAACAAGTTCGAATCCCTGGCGGCGCACGACGCCATTGTCGAATCCCACGGCGCGCTGAAGCAGCTGGCGGTTTCGCTGAATAAAATCGCCAATGACATCAGGTTGATGGCGTCCGGCCCCCGTTCGGGAATAGCTGAACTCATCATCCCCGCCAACGAGCCGGGATCTTCCATCATGCCGGGCAAGGTGAATCCCACGCAGGCAGAAGCCTTGACGATGGTCTGTGCCCAGGTCATGGGCAACGACGTGGCCACATCAATCGGCGGGGCTCAGGGCCACTACGAACTGAACGTATTCAAGCCGATGATGGCGCATAACTATCTGCAGAGCTCCCGCCTGCTTGCGGATTGCTGCCGGTCGTTCAACGACAAATGTGCTGTCGGTATCAAGCCGAATCGCGGCAGAATCGGCGAGCTCGTCAACAATTCCCTGATGCTGGTCACCGCCTTGAACACGCATATACGGCACGACTCTGCGGCAGGAAGCGATCCGCTCCGGCTATGTCACGGCGGAAGAATACGACCAGTGGGTCAAACCCGAAGAGATGACCGGCGTGCTGACACCCAGATCATGAATTCCACCGGGGCGGGTTACCCCAAGGAAGGCTCCGTTTTCTGTACGCTCTCCCGGCCGCTGATCGCATCCCACCAGGCGGTCAATCCGGGATTCTTATCCAGAATGGGTCCGCTTTCGGGTGTGTTTCGAAAATAAACGAAGATCGGGATCAAATGGAGATCAGCGAGGGTTATCCGATCGCCCGATGCGAGGTACGTTTGACTGCCGCGAATTCCGGAAATCACGCTCATGCATTTTTCAACCTGGGGCAGCGCCGCGCTGATTGCGCCCTCGTCCGCTTCCTTGCCAAGCATCGGCATGACCAGCCTCTGAATTACCAGCTGCCCCAGTGTACTCGGGTAAACATAACTGTCGACAATGCTGATGATCTGGTTCATTCGCGCGCGCTGTATGAGGTCTTCCGGTTGCAAAGACGGGCCCTTGAATGCCTCGTCGACATAGCGATTGATTGCGCTCACCTCATAAAGCGAAAGGCCGTCGTGCTCGAACGCAGGGACCTTGGCGAAGGGATGCCGTTCGATCTGCTCGGCCGGCATGGGTCCGCTTAGGAAATCGAATTCG
>CAMYOI010000523.1 GCA_947259955.1 uncultured Gammaproteobacteria bacterium | reverse complement strand
TTCAGCTCAGACTGATTCTCGGGCGGTGCTTTCTGGGTCACCGGTTATCCCCCGGTATGCAGACCAGAAAAGATCTCGGGGTGGCGCACCAGACTTTCGCGCGGTACCAGTTCCAGCCGTCCTTCGGAACGGGCCGCCACCTGCCGGCTGACCTGCTCGATGCGGGTCGCCATCTGCGGACTGGCATTGCGATGCTTGCCGGCGAGTTGATACAGATACGACACGGATTCGTTGCAGACCGCCGACAACTCGGCCCGTTCCCTTTTTGTGGCGTGTCGCAAAAAGGTCTTCAAGTCCATGATCCGATCCTTTGTCTCATACGCCCGCACATTAGCAGTGCATATTGCGCGCATCAAGCTAACCAGACACAATATTCTTATCCCTGTGCTAAATAGTTTGCTATAGTTCAGCCATGGCCCGTCTCCATGAGCAAATCCGCCGTAACAACCTCGAGCTGCTGATTGCCGAGGCCCGCTCGGCGATCCGACTGGCCGAAAGAGTCGGCACCAACAGCTCCTACCTCAGCCAGGTTCGGCGCCGGATGCAAACTAAGAAAGGCACCCCCCGGAGCATCGGTGACGATCTCGCCGGGAAGCTGGAACGGGGCATGGGCAAGCCCGAAGGCTGGATGGATGAAACGCACGAGGCGGAATGGGATAGGTTGCCGAGTCCCGGAAAGCAGATCAATGCGTACCCGGGCCCAGATATCAAAGCCTGCTACCCGGTGATTTCCTGGGTGCAAGCGGGGGAATGGATGGAAATCGCAGAGGATTATGAGCCGCAGTATGGTGCAGAGCTCCTCCCCTGCCCGGTCAAGTGCAGTCCGGAGACCTATGTCCTGCGCCTGCACGGCGTCAGCATGGAGCCCAAATTCCACGACGGAGATCTGATCTTCGTTGACCCCAACGTCGAGCCCGTCCATGGAAAATACGTCGTCGTGATGTTGGAAGACACCGCGGAGGCGACCTTCAAACAGCTCATCGTCGAGGGCGGCCGCGAGTATCTCAAGGCACTGAATCCGAATTGGCCGGACCCCATCATCGAGATCAACCAAAACGCGCGCATCTGCGGCGTCGTGGTATTTAAGGGGGAGATGGTTTGATCCACTTTACTTTCGTGTTAATCAGGAACTTGCTTCCATATCAAGGTCATTCTCGTATAAAGGGAAACAGGAACTGTTAGCGTTGTGCTAAAAACAAATTGCTTGTCTGACGATTAGCACTGCGCTAGGGTCTTTGGCGTTACTTGATCGGAACCTTATAAATGACGACGAGCGTGTCTGGTACAGGTCATTCAAACCGTAGAACGCGAAAGTTAAATGTCATTTACGTGTCTGACAATCGATAATTTTTCAGAGATACCCGATTCAAACTAGGAAGCCATTCGTGCCGAAATGAAACGGGAACAGTGGTTATCAGGTAAGAAGTGGAAAGAAACCCCTTATCACCGGATTCTCATCTGCATTAAAGGTCTTTAACGATGGTTGTAAGGACAGGCACGCGTTCCACCAGTCGGTCTAGTCTCAGCAGGAACTGCCGAGGGACACCCACGAAGAGTTCAAGCGCTCCTTAAAATGACACCCTGGCACTATCGAGGCGTTCAACTGGAGCCGTTACGGTGGGCTTTGGCGTGGCTATTTGCAGGAATATGGACAGTATGCACCCGTTTCCGAATCACACCTTGCGTGCGCATAAATATAGGTCGTTTGATCGGCAAACTGTCTAAACCTTGGAACCGCTCAATTCCCGTCTACCCAAGTATGGACGGAGGACTGAAACTACCAAATCGAGAGGTTTCATTACATATCTCCCGTCATCGCGTATTGTGCTCGAACGATTTACTAAGAACTGTACCCTCATAACCGGCACGTATGTATGAATGAGTTTGTAACTCTTCCGAAACTATATACCTTGGCAGAGGTGGCAAATTACCTTGGTGTTTCTGCGGATACAATACGTCGCGAGTGCAAACGCAATCAAATAGGTTTCACTAGAATTGGCGGACGCATTAAATTCACCGAAGATCAAGTCATCGAGTATTTGCAAAGTCAAAGGGTTAATCAATGCAAGAAAAAAAGCAGCACCCAGGACAGATCGGCGACTGTTGGTTGTCCAAACGTCGAGGGTCAGAAAACTGGTGTCGAACCTGGTACGACACTAAATCTCGACAGACAAGACGCGCATCGCTTGGCACAAATGACTTTCGGGAAGCACAACTCAAACTTGCCAGATGGGTGACGAAAAATGCCATTATAAAAAATCAGAAACCCCAAGACATGGCATTGGAAACGGTCCTAGTCCGCTACTACGAAAACCATGCAAGATTCCTACGTAGTGCTGAGACAGCCCGTAACGCACTCAGGTTATGGTCAGACCATTTTCCAGAGGCGATGGTGTCAGAACTCAATCTAGACACTCAGGATCGATTTATTCGCGCCCTTAGAAAACGTGGATGCTCGGATGCGTACATCCAGCGCGTTGTTACAACGGGCAAAGCCGCGCTAAATCGTGCATACAAGAACAATGAAATATCGACAGTTCCTCATATCAGAAACATCAGGAGCGGCCATCGAAGGGAGCGAGTCCTTTCCTTAGAGGAAGTCGCGGCGATTTTCAACGTGATCGACTCGGACCACCTCTTCATGTACTGCATGTTGGCATTCAATACACTCGCTCGTCCTGAGGCTATCTTGGAGCTGAGACGTTTCCAGGTCGATACCGACGATCGTCGTATAAGATTGAATCCGCCAGGGCGACAACAAACCAAAAAATACCGCCCTATTGTTCCCATTACCAATACCCTCCTCCCTTGGCTCAAGCGAGGGCGCTGTGAGTATTTTGTCCACTGGCATGGGAAACCTGTGAGCAGTATTAAAACTGGTTGGAGGAAACTTAGAAAAAAAGCAGACCTTTCCGACGATGTGATTCCCTATACGATTCGTCACACGATGGCGACAGAACTCAGAAAACGCGGCGTCCCCCCCTGGGAAGTTTCAGGGATGCTTGGTCATCGGGCCTCCGAGTATAAAACGACCGAAATCTACGCCCACTATGCGCCGGATTATTTGGGCGAAGCCGCAAAAGCGATAGACAGTTACTTCATCGAACTACAAGAAGTTGTCGCGAAGCCGCTAATACTGAAGAAAGAGGAACATTTGCGTGTTAGTTGCGTGTTAGTCGATCCCTCAGCCAACACGCAAGTGCTTGATTTTATGGAGCGGGAAACGAGACTCGAACTCGCGACCCCAACCTTGGCAAGGTTGTGCTCTACCAACTGAGCTATTCCCGC
>CAMYOI010000522.1 GCA_947259955.1 uncultured Gammaproteobacteria bacterium | reverse complement strand
TTTTGATCCGGCCACAGGCGTTCCGACTCCTGAAGATGGCCGTCCTGTTCACGAAGGCTTGCGCCCCGAATTTGTCTGGCCAGATCCCACTTGAGTTAACCCCGATGTGACATAAATCATGCGGTTTGAAGCTGTTGATGGATCGCCATGAATCTGTTTTTCACGGTTTCGGCTTGAAGAAAGATTCGGTTCCGGTCTGTTTACTCGTTTTTTCCACGCGCAACAAAGTTTCGGTTGCGTCGGACAGCACCCGGCCATAATCGGAAAGGGTCGGTCGTTTAAGGCTGAGCATGAGCGACGGCTATAGGGGAGCTTAGTTTTTTGCTTCAATGATCAGATTCCGACCGGCAGCAATGAGTCGGGGCCGCCCTATTTGCCAATAGCAATATTTCGTGTCCTTGACTGGCAGCTGTCCGCGCCATAACGGACCGAGCATATATGGTTAGATGGCCTGAGTTCGCTGCACTCCGTGAGTCAGGACTCGGCCAAGAGCGGCCACTCAGGGCAAGTAGCACAAAGATAGGCGGCATGTTACCTTGTAGCCGCCCAATCTCATCGGTAGATAAAAAAAGTAAACATAAAATTTAAGGAGGAGTGAGGATGTCAGATCAAAAATCTTTCCCATTCCAAAAAGAAGGGCGCTTCTATCTAACGGAAGGCGGAACGGAAACCGAAATCATGTACAAATATGGTTTTGAGTTGCCCCACTTTGCAATGTTTCCCCTTCTTGATAATCCTGACGCAGTATCAACAATGCGGGAAATTTTTAGAAGTTATCTTGAAGTTGTGGCAAAACATGGCATGTGCGCCCTGATGGGAGGCTTGGACTATCGTGCGAGTCCAGATTGGGGTGAATTGCTAGGATACTCACCACAAGGTTTGGCCGAGGCAAACCACCAGTCGATAGACTTTTTGCGAGAGATTGCAAAAGAGTATTCGTCCGACATTCCCGAAATATTGATACAGGGATTAATCGGTCCGCGAGGTGATGCCTACGAACGAAATGAAACAATCACCGAGGATGAGGCGGAAGACTATCATTCCGTTCAACTTGAAACATTGAAAGAAGCTGACGTTGATCTAGCTTTGGCAATCACTTTTAACAATATTCCCGAATCTATTGGCGTTGCTAGGGCGGCGGCCAAAATTGGTGTTCCCCTTGGAATTTCACTGAGTCTAGATAGCACTTCAAAACTTAATTCAGGGCCAAGCCTTGCAGAGGCAATTGATACCATCGAGGCGGAAACAAATCGGTCTCCTGAATTCTATTCAATAAATTGCTCTCACCCGGTTGAGTACGAGCCGGCTATCGAACCAGGCGACTGGATACATCGAGTAAGAGGCGTTCGGCCGAATGCCTCAAAGATGGAAAAAATTGCACTCTGCCAAATAGGTCATCTCGAAGACGGAGACCCTGTCGAGCTTGGAGAATTGTGCGGGGACCTAGCAAGGCGCTATCCGCATATGGATATTTGGGGAGGATGTTGCGGGACGTGGAACACGCATCTGGACGAGATAGCAAAGAATATTCTTCCTGCATAAATTAATGCCAATAAGTTTTGTGCGCTCAATAACGCCGCCTAACAAACGCATGCGGACGGACCACTAAGAGGCTACGCCTTTGGTGGCCGCCGATGCGGGGCGTTATACCCTGAACAGAAGATTATGAGTGAGTACGAAGAATACGAACAGAAGTGCAATTCTATCCGTAAGAAAAATCAGGTCCTTCTTGGCGACTTCGAGTCCTGGATGATGAGCAAAGGCTTGACCAAGGCGACTTCAAAAAAGCATCGCGAGAATATTGACTTTTATATCAATGAATTCCTACTTTATGAAAGCCCAAAACATGCTTCAGAAGGAGTTGATGAAGTAGGCATGTTTCTTGGCTATTGGTTTATCCGGAAGGCGATGTGGGCAAATGAATCAAGCATTAAATCTAATGTAACAAGTCTGAAGAAATTCTATGATTTTATGTTGGAGCAAGGTGAAGTAGATACAGAGGCAGTCAAAGAAATGAAGGAAAGGATAAAAGAAGATTTGCCAGAATGGATAGCGACAGTGAAGCGATATGATGATCCTTCGATCGACCCAGAAGATGTATGGCAATGGTGAGCCAAAGTTCTGGGCATAAAAAGGCGCTCCAGCCGGCTGATCAACGGCTGCGCAGTTTCGCGTCGGCTGGAGCTTGGTCGTTAAGCTCATTCCGCAAAAATCGGACGCTCAGATTGCGATTGATGATCAGCAGTTTCTGGTCGCTTCAGCAAAACATAATTAATAAGTGAATGTCCGTTTCGGGTCGATGGAACGGCCTGTTAGCCGTTGCTCATACTCACTGTGCTCCTGTCCTCCGCAAAAACCCTATCTGCCCTACTCTGAACGGCTTCAGTGAGCTTTGATCATCGTGGATAATCTCCAACATGAAGTTCGAGATACGGTACGCGGCGATCTCCGTCAAACTATTGTTGGTAACAATCTCTGGATTGTTACTTGATCTACTTCGGTACGTTTATCTGGGATTCCGCTCAGAAAAGGTACTTGCTGCCGAAATTCTGTTCCTGCGAAAGCAACTCGCCCTATATCAAGAACGTCAAGTCAAACCACACCGGATCGATGCGGCAACACGGATCGCATTGGTATTTCTGTCAAAGCGCTTCAAATGGCGGCCGTCACTCGTGATTGTCCAGCCCGCCACCCTGGTGCATTGGCACCGTCAAGGGTTCCGCCTATTCTGGCGATGGAAATCCCGACCTGGCCGGCCTCGGACACCGATCAAACTCAGACAGTTGATCCGGGAGATGGCGCTGAATAATGTAAGTTGGGGCGAGGAACGGATCACAAATGAGCTATTGCTCAAGGTCGGGATCCGTGTGTCCCCACGGACTGTTCGCAAGTATATGCCGAAACGATCGTCTCAAGGTGGGCCTCGCGGTGATCAGCGCTGGTCTACGTTCGTTCGCAACCATGCTTCCGCGATCGTGGCGTGTGACTTCTGCATCGCGGTTACGGCAACATTCCGACTATTCTACGTGTTGGTGGTTATCGAACATGGTTCGCGCCGCCTGTTGCACTGCAATGTCACCGAATATCCGACCGCAGAGTGGACATTACAGCAGCTCCGAGAGGCGATTCCCTGTGAACATTCATATCGTTTCCTAATCCATGATCGCGACAATATCTTCTCAACGGAACTCGACAAATCCATCACGCGTCTAGGGATCGACGTGATCGAAACGCCATATCGCAGTCCGCAGGCGAATTCGATCTGCGAACGGGTGATTAACGGACGAGGCGGCGATGCATGCGGAATGGTCCAGTAAGATCGAACCGACGGTCCACGCCATACATGCTTACTGGCTACCTCATCGAAAAGCTTCTGCGAACACCTTGGATTCGGCCCGTCCCATGTGAACAGTAGGACAGCCCAAGGTGTGACGCAATGCACGTTGCCCCTGTTGGAGCGGGAAGAAATACAAATATCGCTGTGGTTCCTCTCTCGCGTTGCATTGATTCAATCGCGAGCCAATGTCTGACGCCAGGTGTCAGCGACCGCTGGAAAACATGGCGCAATATTATTACGGAGCACACCTTTTCCGTGAGCCGCGCATCGCAAATTCTACCCGCTATAACCCTGTCAACCTGGCCTGCGTGCCGCCCTTAAACCCTCGTGTGCGCATTGCGAGCGAACCGCATAGCGATTATGCTATCCGTCTTCGATTCCAAATGGAGTGACAGCATGAGCAGCCAGTACGAAGGTACAGAGAGACGATCATCACCGGGCTGCCGGCGCGTTGGCAAAGCGTGTCGGCGTGAGAAATCCAGCGAGTTTGCGACGACACACGGCAGTGTCGAAAAAAGGTCCGGTGTAGACAGACGGAGCAGTCAAAAGGACAGGCGCAGCAAGACGAACTGACCCGCAAAATTCACGCCGGCGGAGCCGATCGCGGGTGACGCCTTTCGGTCCCGAATATTCATGCAGCCTGCGGAAGGTAGATCTGGTGAAGGCCATGGACAGCCGGGAATTCAACAATGTTGCAGGGTTTCGCTGCTCGTACGGGACGACCGTCCGGCGCGTCGCGATCCAAGGACTGGTGTGTTCGCCACGGATGGTAGTAATCCAGATACGACGA
>CAMYOI010000521.1 GCA_947259955.1 uncultured Gammaproteobacteria bacterium | reverse complement strand
ATCCAGAAATCGTGTTCGGACTCAGCTCGCGCATCGACTGTGTGATAAATGCGGTGAGTACTGTAGGTGAAAGCTCTCGCAACGAAGCAATGTGAACATGCTGCCAGGGGCGTTCTGAAACAGTAGTCAGGCTGGCGGAATAAACATGTAGAAAATATTCTTCTTGTTTTTCTTTTCCGTCTTTTTTCTATTACCCATCTTCTTCCCTTCTTCGATCTTCTTCTGGTCAGCCGTTAACCACCGTTTTTCGTTTCAAAGACGACTTGATTGTCCATCATTGGCGTGGTTCCGAGGAGTCACCAATGAAACAGCGAAGAAGACGTAAGTGCTTGCATTGTCTTGATTTATTCCGCCCCGACCCACGCAACCTTCGGCATCAGCGCTATTGCTCGAGCCCCGAGTGTCGGCAAGCGAGTAAAACGGCCAGTCAGCGCCGTTGGCTGAACAAGGCGGAGAACCGGGATTACTTCCGGGGCGCGGCAAATGTGCAGCGCGTGCAGGCCTGGCGGGCCGCCCACCCGGGCTACTCGAAGCGCACCGCGCCACAAGCCGGTTCTGCGTTACAAGAGGACTCATTGGCGCAAGCCATTGAAGTTAAAGGCAAATCGGGTGATTTAGCCGCCGCTGCGTTACAAGATCTCTTATCTGCACAACCCCTTGTTTTAATTGGACTTATCGCCCACTTAACGAACACTGCGTTACAAGATGACATCGCACAAACCGGTCGGCGTCTCCAACAATTGGGGCAGGACATTGTTTCCAGTAACCCAACCGATAGAGGAAGAAGCGATGCAAAAACGACTTTTAGTCCCTTCACGGGTGCGCCAGGTCCCCCGACAGTTCAGTTGGGTGGATCATCGTCTGGTGCGTAATCACCATATCGAACACTGTGATCCGCCGGCGCTGGCGCTGTATCTGTTCCTGATCACCGTAGCCGACGCTCAGGGATTGAGCTATTACGCCGATGGCTCGACCCGCCGGCTGCTGTCTTTAACCCCGGATCAGTTGAATCAGGCCCGGCAAACCTTGATCCGTACAGAGCTGATCGCCTATGACGCCCCCCTGTATCAGGTGTTGGCGTTGGACCCGCCCGAGATCTCAACACCTTCTGACCGCCCACATGCTGCGGGGGAACTTCGATCCCTGCGCGAACTGTTGTCCCGGTCCCCGGGAGCCTCCACATGATCGACTACGAGACCTTTTGCAAGATCCGTGATTATCATGACAAACAAAAGCTGAAGGCGGGACAAATCGCCCGTGCTTTGCAATTCGATCAGCGCACCGTGAGCCATTGGATCGATGCCCCCCGATACCGGCCCAGACAATCCTCGCCCCGGGCCAGCAAACTCGATCCCTACAAGCCCCTGATCAACCAATGGCTGAACTCCCACCCCTATAGTGCCCAGCAGATCTTCCAGCGCCTGCAAGAAGAAGGCTTCGACGGCGGCTATACCATCGTCAAGGCGTACGTGCGCATAGTCCGCCCACGACGTCCGGCGGCTTTCCTCACCCTGAGCTTTGCCCCCGGCGAATAATGGAAAGCTTCCCATTATTCGCCTAATCGAAAGCACGCCGTAATCGAAAGGACGATTCTCAGGCCACGGAAGTCCGGCATTCTCTCGCTATTCTGCTTCGCATTATGGGCATGTGGGATCCTCGGAGACTCTCTCTCCCGAGGAGGTTCTTATGTCCACGCCATCATCTGCCCATGCTTCGTTGATCGAGAGACTCCGAATTCACCTGAAAGCCGAGGGATATTCCCCATCGATCCGACGGTCGTATCCAACTCTCGCGCGTCACTTCCTGGATGACTGCGACACCAAAGCGCTCGCGATCGAGGCTGTCCGCTCGGCGCACCTCACGGAGTTCTTGCGACGGCGATATCGACTCTTCAGCAAGCGGCACGGAAAGGTGCCGCCATTCCAGAGATGGTGCTGGCGATACACCGGTGCTGTTCACATGTTGCTGCGTCTGGTGCACGGGCGCTGGCCGGTTGCCGACCCGCCGGCTTCGGCACTGGAAGCCTTCCATCGTGACATCGTGCAGGACTACGACGCATGGTTGCGAGATCAGCGTGGACTGCAACCGCAGACGCGCACCAAGCGCACGACACATGCGTTACGGTTCCTGGCGTCCCTCGGGCCACGCGCCAACCAAGAGAGTCTTGCGCGACTGAGCGTTCGCGACATCGATGCGTATTTGAAGCAATCTTGTTCCGGGCTGCGACGCGCCTCCATCGAGGACTGCACCGTCTGTCTTCGAGACTTCTTGCGCCATCTGCACTGTAGCGGGCGAACTGCCGCCGATCTCAGCGGCACCGTCATCGGACCGCGCATCTACGACCACGAAGACATTCCCTCGGCACTACGTGCCGAGGAGGTGCGCGGAGTGCTGGAAGCCACTCGCCAGGATCTCTCCCCGATTGGTCTACGCGATTACGCCATCTTGACGCTGTTGGCAACCTATGGCCTGCGGGCCGCGGAGATCGTCGGCTTGTGCCTGGACGATATCGACTGGAGAAGGGATGTTCTTCGCGTGCACCACTCGAAGACGGGGATGCACTCCGAGCTTCCACTGCTGCGTGAACCTGGCGAAGCCGTGCTTCGATACGTGGAGAAGGCACGTCCCCCAAGCGTGCATCGAGAGGTATTCCTGCGCATCCAAGCACCACATCGCCCGTTCAAAAACGGATCAATCCTCAACTGCGTTACGAGCGCTCGTCTGCGAGCGGCCGGGATCACCCCGCAGGGTAGGAAGGGGCCCCATGCCTTTCGCCACGCGCGCGCCGTCAGTCTGCTGCGTTCCGGCGTGCCGCTCAAGACCATCGGTGACGTGCTGGGACACACGTCGGCCGCGGCGACTGCAGAGTATCTGAAGCTGGCAACGGAGGACCTTCGAGCCGTCGGCTTGGAGCTTCCGAGCGGGGTATCGCTATGACTCGTCCATCTCCCGTCGACACGAGGCTCATCGAGCGGTTCTTGGGGGCCCAGCACTTTCGTCATCCGGCCACGCCCAAGAACTACGCTGGCACTCTGCGCAATTTCAACGGCTTCGTCGCAAAGCACGGTGCAGGTGCTTCACCCACTGCCTCGATCGTGCAGCAATGGCTGAAGGAACGCAGTCTCAAGTGGCCGGCGCACATACTCTATCACCGGACCTTACTGGTCGAGCGATATCTCAAGTGGTTGCAAGACCAGGGGGTGATCGCATCTGGTCAGCGAACACAGCCACGCAGCATTGGAGCAACTCCGTCGGCTTCCCCGGTTCGGCAGCTTTCTCGGTAGTGTGATGGAGGAGCACGTCGCACACATGCGCACGCTGGGCTATCGGTACAACACCAATGAAGAGCTGCTGCTGCGCTTCGACCGCTTCTTGCAGCACCACCCGGAGCTGTCCGGACTTCCGTTGAACCAGCTCGTTGAGCGCTGGAGCGAAGAGCAGCCCTCGCCGTATCGTCGGTACGATGCGCACAGAGCGGGCCGCATCGTATCGAAGGCGATGCACCGGCTCGATCCCCGCGTGCCCATCTTGCCCATTGGTGAGGGTGTCGCTCGAGCAGCGCGCCAGCACCATCGCTCTGCCCATCTCTACACGGACGAGGAAATACACAGGATACTGCGGGCTGCGCTGTCATATCCCTCTCCGAAGGCGCCGCTGCGTCCCATCACCCTGTTCACGATGCTCGTGCTCGCATATTGTGCCGGTCTACGGGGAGGAGAGATCGTGCGCCTGAGGCTCGGAGATGTCGATCTGCGGGAGGAGACGATTGACGTCCGAGAGGCGAAGTTCTTCAAGCATCGCCGCTTGCCTCTGGCGCCCGGCGTGATGGCCGCTCTCAGGCGCTATCTCTCACTGCGTGAGAGCGCCGGTGCTCCGAGGAATCCGCAGAGCCCCCTGTTCTGGAGTCCACAGCGCGGCCGAGGCTACTGCATCGGAGGGGTGCGACTCGTGCTGACGGATGTCCTGCGACGCGCCGGGGTCAAACCGGCGCGCGGGGCAGTCGGGGCCCGCATCCATGATCTGCGACACTCGATGGTGGGCCATCGGATGCGCGAGTGGTACAAGTCGGGCATCAA
Organism: uncultured Gammaproteobacteria bacterium; assembly: GCA_947259955.1. GTDB lineage: Bacteria > Pseudomonadota > Gammaproteobacteria > Arenicellales > JAANXG01 > JAHEKE01. The sequence goes on along the minus strand of CAMYOI010000521.1, from coordinate 1,158 downwards.
TCCGCAGTCCCAACTCCCCTATCTTGCGACCTACCTCGGGCACAAAGATATCCGCTCGACGCTGGTGTATATGAACATCACGCCGGAGCTTCTGCAGGAAGCCGCTGAGCGCTTCCGCAAGCGTGGCGCATCAGCGCTCCAGACGGCGGAGGACGGGCGATGAAATCGCTCGTATCGCGATAGCTGGAAGTTGTTCCTGCGATTTGCCTCTGAGCGTAAACGGCGCGAGATCACGAAGCTGTCACTGGCCGACCTGCAGGTCAGCGAGGTGCTGGCGTTCCTCGAGCACCTGGAGAAGGAAAGGAACGTGTCTATCAGCACACGCAACTGTCGGCTGGCCGCCATCCGCAGCTTCTTTACCTTTGTCGCCCATCGCGAGCCGCTGGCGATCGCGCAATGCGCAGAGATCGCGCGCATCCCCGTCAAGAAGACCTCCCAGCCAGCCATGTGCTACATGGATGCCGAGGAGATCACCGCCATCCTGCGCGAACCCGATCGCTCGCGCCTCGAAGGACAAAGGGATCACGCGTTGTTGGCGTTCCTCTACAACACGGGCGCCCGAATCCAGGAAGCGCTGGATGTCTGCCCGCGGGCCATCCGCTTCGAATCGCCCGCTCAGGTCGAACTGCTCGGGAAGGGACGCAAGAGCCGAATTTGCCCCCTATGGCCGGAAACGGTGGCCTTACTCAAGGCACTGCTGAGGCGAAAACCGCGCGCGGATGAGGAGCCCATTTTTGTCAACCGCTATGGTCAGCCGCTTGGCGCAGCAGGGGTTCGTTTCAAGCTCAAGCAATACGTCCGGGCGGCTGCCCAGCACGTGCCATCGCTCGCGACAAAGCGCGTCACGCCGCACACTTGGCGTCACAGCGTCGGCGTTCAGCTCGTCGCCGCCGGTGTCGACGTGACGGTGATCCGCAACTGGCTCGGGCACGCGCGACTGGACACGACCAATCACTACGCGCGGGCCAATCTGGATACCAAGCGAAAGGCGCTCGAACAAGTCGATCCAACGACGCTGGGCAAACCCCCGCGGTGGAGGCGGAAACCGGACCTATTGAGTTGGCTTGACTCGCTGTGAACAGCGCATGCCCGTAATGACAAGGTCGCGTGGCCCGCCGGCCTTCAAATACCAGCAGGTGGGCCGCTTCCTTCGCATTA
>CAMYOI010000520.1 GCA_947259955.1 uncultured Gammaproteobacteria bacterium | reverse complement strand
TTTTCCGGCAGGCAGCTGCATATGGCTGCGGGAATGCCGGCTTCCTCGGTTGCGGCGATGAAGGAGCGGGTATCCGCGACGTATTCCTTGTTGCTGGCGCCCACCTCCGGATCGATGTAGTCCTGCACCATCAGTGCCGAATCGTAGCCGTCGCTCAGCATCGAGCGGATCACGTCCGGGAGCTGGCTGTCGTTGCCCCAGAGCGGGGTCGTGTAGTCCAGCGGGTTGGACACCGTCGCGATCTCCGGGAGCCGCTTTTCCAAATCTTTTGCTACCCCGGGGCTGGGCTGGGGAAACGACAGACCGAGCTTTTCACCCTGATCCGCGATCATGGTGGCGTCGCCGCCGGAGCAGGTGAACGCCGCTACCCGGTTACCCTTTGGCGCGCCCGCCACGGTGAGCATTTTCAGCGTTTCCAGCAGCATTACCGGCGACGAAACACGAACGACGCCCAGGCGGTCGAACAGCGCCTGGTACAACTCGTCGGCGCCGGAGAGCGAACCGGTGTGGGTAACCGTCAACCGCGAGCCGATCTCGGAGCTGCCCGCTTTCTGGACCACGATCGGAATCCCTTTCTTCAGACAGCGGATCGCGGCGTCGGCGAATCGGGGGACGTCCCGCAGCGACTCGATGTACAGACCGATGCCGCTTACCGCGGGATCGTCCACCAGCACCTCCAGGTAGTCCTCGACGCCGAGCATTGCCTGGTTTCCAGAGCTGATGATGTAGGCGAAAGACACCGAGCGCCGGTTCAGGGTCATCGTGTTACCCAGCATGCCGCTCTGGGTAATGAACGCGACCCCTTTGTCGACGTGCATGCCCCGGTGGCTAAAGGGCCACAGCCGGGCGTTGCCGACGAAATTCAGCAGGCCCGAACAGTTGGGGCCGACCAGCGCCAGGTCGCCGGCGGCTTCCACCAGTTTCCGTTCGAGCCGGGCGCCTTCTTCACCCAGCTCACCGAATCCGGCGGTGAAGCAGACCACCCCACCGGCTTGCCCGATGCGCAAGGCGGCGACGGTTTCGATTGCGGACGCCGCCGGTACGGCAAGGAACACCGCATCCGGCGCGCCCGGGAGTTGCTCGACCGCAGGGAAACAGGGCAATCCACCAAGCGTCTCGCGGCGGGGATTCACCCCCCACATCGGGCCGGCGAAACCGGCCTCCCTACAACGTTCGATGGCGAAGGCCGCGTCGTCGCCACCTATGCACGCGATACTTCGCGGCGACAGCAGGCGCTTGAGATTCCCGTGCTGCCCGGGGGTCATGCGCCCATCGGCCGCAGCAGGGAACGCGCAATGATGTGACGCTGTATTTCCGAGGTCCCATCCCAGATCCGGTCCAACCGGGAATCCCGCCACATGCGCTCCACGGGGATGTCTTCCATCATCCCCATGCCGCCGAAAATCTGCAGGGTGCTGTCGGCAGCACGGCCGACCATCTCGGAGGCGAACAGCTTGGCCATGGCGGCGTCCTCCGGAACCATGGTGCCCTCGTCCGCCTTGCGTGCGGCGTGCATGACCATCAGGTCGGCGGCCGTCAGCTCCGTCGCGATGTCCGCCAGCTTGAACGACGTGCCCTGGAACTGGCCGATGGGTTTACCGAACTGTTTGCGATTTGCCGCCCACTCCGTCGCCATCTGCAGCAGCCGCTCGGCGCGGCCGCAGCAGGCGGCGGCCACCCACACGCGTCCCATCCGCAGCCACTTGTTGGCGAGTTCGAACCCGGCGCCCTCCGGGCCCAGCATCTGCGCCTTGTGTACCCGGCAGTCCTGAAAGCTGAGTTGATAGTGCGGGTAGGCGCGCTGCCCCGCGCTCAGCGAACCCCGCGTCATCTCGAAACCGGGTGTATCCTTGTCAACCAGAAACGCGGTGACGCGCTTGCGCGGACCCCTGGGCGTCTCGTCGCTGCCCGTCGCCGCGAACACGATGGCGAAGTCTGGTTCACCGACGGTGCTGATAAAGTGCTTGGTGCCGCTAATAACGTAGTCATCACCGCTGACCACCGCGCGCGTCGACATCGACATGATGTCGGATCCCGCGCCGGGCTCGGTCAGGGCAAAGCATTCCTTCTTCTCTCCCCGCACACAGGGCGCCAGATAGCGCCCGATCTGTTCGCCTTCGCAGGCCATGAGCAGTTCGGTCGGGCGTTCGATGTGACCGTGCAGTGCGTAGCTCGTCTTGCCCAGCTCGCGTTCCAGAAGAGCCAGGCTGGAATAATCGAGACCGCCGCCGCCCACGGCTTCGGGCAGGTTGGGCGCGTGGAACCCCATCTCCAGCGCCCACGCCTTGATGCGTTCCCCAACCCCGGGAGGCACCGCGCCGGCGCGGTCGGTTTCGGCCTCATGGGGATGCATCTCCTTTTCCATGAACGCCCTGAGGGTATCCACCATCATTCTCTGCTCGCTGGTGATCTCGTAATTCATCTCGGTTCCCTCGTCCTTCTGTGCTTCCGCTATCAACGATTGTGTACACTACGCGATTGCGTACACCAGTCAATATTGAACACGGGGAATTACCATGAATGATCGGAGCAGCGAGGTACGGGTGGAGCGCCGCGGCGCCGTGCTGGAAGTCACTCTTGACCGGCCAAAGGTCAACGCCATCGATCACGATGTCAGCAAGAAAATGGGGGACGCGTTCGTCATGCTCAGGGACGACCCGGACCTGAGAGTGGGCATCGTCACCGGCGGGGGCGAGCGCATATTTTCGGCGGGCTGGGATCTCAAGGCGCTTGACAGGGGCGAGTCGCAGCTCGATGAGTGGTGGAAGGAAAACGAGGACCTTCCGGGCGGCTTTGCCGGCATGACCGAGATGTGGGATCTGAAGAAGCCGGTGATCGCGGCGATCAACGGCCTGGCGATCGGCGGTGGGTTCGAGCTGGCGCTGTCAGCGGATCTCCTGATCGCTGCCGAGCACGCCGAGTTCGCGCTACCCGAACTGCCCCTGGGTATCGTCCCGGACGCCGGCGCCCTGCAGCGGCTGCCGCGGCGGATCCCCTACAACGTCGCGATGGAGATGCTCCTGCTCGGACGCCGCATGCCGGCGGCCGAGGCGAAACACCACGGACTGGTCAACGCCGTGGTGCCCGCGGCCGAACTGATGGACAAGGCAAGGGCCTGGGCGGACCAGTTGGCGGAAGCCGCGCCCCTGGCGCTGCAGACGGTCAAGGAAGTGCTTCGCGCCATCGAGGGAGACACCATCGAGCAGGCGTTCAAGACATTGCAGATCGGCGACCTGCCGGTTTACCGAAAAATGCTCAAGTCGGCGGATGCCGAGGAAGGTGTCAAGGCATTCGTGGAAAAACGCAAACCCGTTTTTCGCGGGG
>CAMYOI010000519.1 GCA_947259955.1 uncultured Gammaproteobacteria bacterium | reverse complement strand
TCCGGCTCCATGATGCCGACGGTCGTCCCATCGGCTACGCCGGCCGCCGGCTGGATCCCGCACAGGCCAGGCAACAGGGGAAGTGGAAGTTTCCCTCGGGCCTGCCGAAACGCGAGCTCCTGTACGGCTTTCACCGCATCACCTCCCGCTTGCATCAGGGGCTGGCGGTGATGGAGTGTCCCCGGGGCGTCATGCGCCTGGCCCAGATCGGCATTCCTGCCGTGGCGCTGCTCGGGATTCATCTCTCCCGCACCCGGGTGCAATGCCTACGCCGAACCCCACGCATCGTCCTGATGCTCGATGGCGACCAGGCCGGTAGATCCGCCAGCCGCCAGATTCTCGACACCCTGACCCAATACACCTGTGCGCCGGTGCATCGGATCGACCTGCCTCAAGGCCTCGACCCGGGCGATCTCGACAACGTAGAGCTCTCGTGCCGGCTTTTGCCTCTCCTGCCCTGATACGCATCCCCCACCTGCCAGGTCACCCTGGTGGCCTCCTTTGCCAGTAGGCCAGCTCATGGGCACAGAAAACGCCTCGATCCGGCTCTACGGCGATCCTCTTTTCTCTTTTACTGGCCCTTCCTGATCCTCCCGCGGTGTTCCGTTCCCGTTTCCTATAGGGGGCGCTCGGAACGGAACAGGGTATCTCATCTTGGCCCGGGGCTTTCATGCCAGGGATCTTGCAACGAATTTTGCCTGTGGGCGCACAACGTAACACCAGCCTGCAAACGCAGCTTTTTCATGACGGAAAGCACTTTCATTGCATCCTGCAAATACTTGTTGAAGGCTTTGATGACGGCATCCCTAAGGTCATCGAAAGTTGGGAAATATTTGCAATGCGTCGCGTCAGCCTTGGTATTTTTCCATAACTTTTCGATGGGGTTCTTATCGGGCGAGTAACTTGGCAATCGATAAGAAAATAACTTATCTTCAGCTTCCTTCTCGGCCTTGAACTGCTTCACCTCAGCACTTCGGTGATACGGTGCTCCGTCTTCGATTAAGATCACTGGACAGTTGTATTGCCCCAGTACCTGTTCCAGAAACTCAATATAGCTCTTACCATTGAATTTCCCTTCACATTCCTGGTAGATGAACTTACCCGATACAAACTCAATAACACCGAAAATCTTTAGTCCTTTGCGTTTTCCGGAGGTCTTGATGGTTGGTTGCTTGCCTTTCGGCGCCCAAGTTCTGCCTAAGGAACCCCATTGCGCAAACGAGACTTCGTCACCAAAGACAATGACGGCACCTTTGGCTTCGGCTTGCGCCAGGATTTCGGGCCATGTTTGTTCTTCCCACGCCTTTCTTGTTCGTTGCCACTCCTCATCCTCAGTCTTGCCGGGAATAAACTTGGCCTTCTGGTAGCTTAACCCGATACGTTTGAGTACAGAACAAACATAGCGGGGCGAGTAGGTTACACGAAAACGCTTTTCGATCTCGATGACAATCATGGCCGAGTTCCATATGCCACGATCATAACCGCAGGCTTCCGGACCCGCGACCACCACCTCATATATCTCTTCTTTTTGTTTATCGGTTAAGCGGGGTTTGCGCCCGCGGCCTTTGTAGTGTTTCCCAAGTAACCACGAAAAACCACGGACCATAAATTTCTTTAACCAGTCGTAAACCGTCCGACAACAGATATTTACTTGCTTTGCGATGGTAGAAAAATGTTTCCCTTCTTGTATCAACAACAAACACGTGACAATTTTGTACAAATGCAGATTATTTAGCTTTTCAGCCACTGCAAGTTCTTTTCTCAGTCGCTCGACAATCTCTTTTTCGAATGTTAACCGGACCATCAATCAGATCCCCCCAAATAATTTACGGATAAAATTTACTATTACCCATATAATTATTGCAATTTACTGGCGGAATGTCTATAGAGCTTCTTGCAAAACTCGCGGACCCCACAAGCCGTAATTAGTAATGATTCGCATTAGCGAGTCCATTAACCGAAAAATACGGGCATACGCAGCAGTTTTGGCGGTTTAGCCGCTCAAACCGCATATATCGTGCAAACGCGAGCAACACCGCCCGTGGCACCTTACCGAACCGATGCCTTGCAGCTACCTTACCCTGACTTCTCGGGGTCAGGCTACGTTACGAAACCCAGTAATTGATCGGCCGTCAGTGCCAGGATGCCGAACATCAAGTGGCACATCACCTTGGCATGACCGCGTACCCGCACCATGCGCCCGCCGAATTCGTCTTTCAACCGCCCGTTCACCCGCTCCACGGTGCTGCGCTCGTTGTAGCGTTGCTCTTCGGCTGTCTGGTAGTTGGCGGCTTTGCGCCGCTTGCTCTGGTTCGCCAGTTCTTCTTTCAGCGCCTTGTCTCTGCGCGGGTGGATGTCGATCAGTGGGACATGACCCAACTGCCGGCTATAGTCATGGATCTGTGGCGCATCATCGCCGCTGTCCATCAGGTCATAGAGGTTGGTGACACGCCGGCTCGTCATTGCTGCCAAGGGAATGGCGCTTTGGCTGTCATGGCTGGAGGCCGATGTCAGGATGCAGCTGATGGGGATACCGCCGTCAGCCGCATCAATGTGCATCTTGTAACCGGTCCAGCTGCTTTTGTAGCCCTTGCTGTTTTTCTTCGTCCCAACGTCACAGGCCTTCGGCAAATCATCAAGCATCTCCGGCAGGCTCATTCCGACTATCTGCCGTTCCAGACGTGTCGGCTCTTTGATGCGCTCTTCGCCTTTTTTCGGCCGTCCCTGCTTCCTGGGCTTTTTCTCCTCCGAGTTTTTGGTTTCCTTCTTGATGGGCTTCTCCCGTGCCTCGATGGCCGTCGAGTCCCTGGAGATATGTCCCACAATCTCGCCCGCATAGCTTCTGCCGATCAGCGCCTCGTGCACACGCTCCGGCAGATGGCTTTCGGTAAATTCCGCAAAGGCTCGGGAAAAGGTCCATTCTCGCGGAATATCGTTCTTGCGTTCCCAGCCGCATATTCGCCGTAACTGCTGGTCCGACTTCAGTCGATCGATCAACACCCTGGTAGTCGGCATCGCAAAAACCATCTTGGCGACAAAGGCGCGCGCTATAGCTGTGCGGTCCGCGGGCGGGCGTCCCGGTAGGCCGTATGTCGTACGGAGAAACTCTTCCACCCGGACCAATTCCAGCGTCATTACCAGCTGTTGCTGCTTTTCTGTCAGCTCGCCGAGCTCTTCTTTCAGCCAAGGGAAAAGTGTCCCTTGAATATTTAGCCAATACTGCGATAATGTCTCTCGTAACTGATTCATTCCCCGGTCCTTTTTTGGTTTGGTCTGCAAACCAATTTTAACACCAGGAAGGGCCGGGCCCCTGCTTTTCTTGGCTATTTCAGCTAATAAAT
>CAMYOI010000518.1 GCA_947259955.1 uncultured Gammaproteobacteria bacterium | reverse complement strand
CTTCGGGTTGTCGAAGCCCGGGACGACGTGCAGGGCGAGCCCCGCCGCGAGCGCGACGACCGCGCCGCCCGAAAGAGCGCGTAAGCCGGGATGCATTTCCTTCCGATAAACGCCCCAACTGGCCACCCCCATGCCGACAATGGCCAGCACGCCCCACCAGTCGACAAACCCGAAGAACAAGCCACAGGCGACCGCTGCCACCAGAGAGATGATCCATGGCTGGGTCACTCGACGGGAGACTCGTGCTCCCGTTCCGTCGATCTCCCTTCTCCCCGGCAGCCACAGGGCGGCCAGCGCCAGCGTGAGCAGCCCGAAGGTCAGCAGCTGGCCCACAGTTAGGGTATGGATCACGCTTCTGCTCGTCCGTCTCGGGTGCGGAGGTGGATTGCTTCGGCCGTCGGGAAGGGTCGCTACTCTAGCTTGACCGCCCGAGTGTCCTGATGCTTCGCGATCAGTGAGCGGAGATAGAACGAGATATCCGCGCGGCTCTTGAAGCCCGCCGCTCTCGCTGCCGCCTTGCGCTCCTCATCGCTTGCCGGCGCTGGTGCCGCGAACGCCTCGAGATCCGCGTGGAAGCCGATCGTGAACACATCGACATCGCTGCCCGCGACGCCACGAAAGATCAGGTTCTGCGTCTGACCGGCAGCTTCGGGATACGCGTTTTCCATGCGTCGCTGCTCGAGGAGTTTTGTCGTCTTCATGGATAAGTAGGATAACCGCTATGCCATTCACCGACAATGTGATCACGGGCGGCGCGCTGGCCAGGATGACAGCGTTATCGTGGGTAGGATTCAGATGCGCAGCTCGGGCAACTGACTATTTACGGGAGTGAGAGCGTGTTGGTTAGTGATTCGTGGCCAATGGGCATGAGGGTGACCGCTCGATGACTCATTCGACATCGCTTCCTTGCGGTTGAGTAGTCGTCAAGGTCGATACAGTTCGGGGTGTGGTAGCGGTGCGCGGACCGGATGAGACGCGGGTTGCGGCGATGCGCTGCGGTTTTGAAGATGATCCAGAATCTGGTTCACGACCGTCGGGTCTCAGGCAATCACCTTGACGCCGCCGCACTGGTCGCAGGTTTCAATCTTAGCACATACCCTCATCCAACCCAGACGTTGAAGCACGTGAAGCTTGATCGGCCGGAACGGGTCGATATATAGCGGTCGCTACGCAAGCCCCAAGGACCGAGTATAAACCTGCCGGTCATTTGAATCTGGCGACCTTCTCTTCATGGCCGGTTGCTGACGGACTCGGTGCAGTGAGACCCACGTGTTTAAGCCCTGTTTTCTCGGTCCGCATTGTCGGGGACAAGTGTCGTTGGTTAACAAACAGGTGCTGAGAAATTAAGCGTTGCTAACAGGCAAGACCCGACCCAGCCTTTCGCGTATGTGCCGCACAGCGGACAATCGTGTAGCTTTTCGGTCTGTTAGCCCCGATGATGGGGTCCGTGTTTGCTAAAATGAAAATCGTGTCGGATGAACTTAAGAAATTGCGCCAACACCACAATGCGACGATTGGGTTGTTTGTCGCCTTTTGGCTTTTTGTATTGGTCGCTATCGGAATAATTGAGTTTTTCGAGATTTCCAAGCGAACCCAGCATAGCTTGATCGGCACTATCTTTGGCGCTGTTATCGTGTTGTGCCTACTCCAATTTGCGAAGCGTTGCCCAAATTGCCGGGCTAATCTCGGTTGGCAGGTGCGATTGGGTATCCCAATGAACTGCCGCAAGTGCGGAGTAAATTTACGGCGGATCTCACACGGACTGAACAAGTAGACTACGCCTCATCGAACGGAGAGAAGCGACCCATACCGATCTTTCGCATATGCTCTATAAAGCAACCATTCTCGGCGAATCGCAAAAACCCGAAAACAATCGGCGTTCGTGTTCGCTAGAATTATAATTGTTGGAGAAGTTTTATAACGAGCTGATTACATGAAGATAATCCCGAATTAACACGATTACTCATACTTTTAGACGCGGCGACAACGTTCTTTCCACTACCTGTTATCCACCATGAATGAAACCGATCCAAAATTGCTAGTCACAGGAAGCGAATTGATTTTGGATGAACAAGGTGATTGGCCTAATTTTCACGATGCAGAAATAAATGATTTCAAGATTTGGCGTGGTGACATACGCCCTGAGGATAGTGTTTATATCGGACCTCGGATCACAATCCAGTTGGAGTTATGTGCTCTTAAGAACCCATTCTGTGTGCTCTTTAGATTTGAAGACTGCGAAAACATCAAATTGTCAGGATTTAGCAATCAGAACCCGATCATGGATTTGGTATTTGATGTCGAGGAACGAGGCAATTTGAAAGACGGGACACCGATGACCCCTTACATTACAGTTCATTTCCTACCTGTCTGGGAATTTGAGCTTTCATTTAAGTGTTTCAGGGTCTCGGTAGAAAGGATCGCGGATCACGAAGGTGCCGCATAACACATATGAGGCCTCCGCCTGTCAATCCTTTGAACCGGACATCCCACCCTACTACATTTTTGCTCGTGCAAAAGTCACGCCTGGGATACAGTGTGCTGGTTAACGAAGACGTTAAATAACAACGTAAGGGAGGCCGAAGTAATCGAATTTATATCGCTATTGATTATATTCGCCGTAGTTTACTTTGGGGTGAGTTTGCCCTTATTTCAGCGCTTTAGTATGTGGAGGAAAGCTCGAAGGTTTGTAATTCGGTTAGGTACTCCGTGGAGTGCTCGAAACCCTGATCATAGGTGGGATGTAGTGATGTCGTTTATATCATTTGTCGTTGCGCTTGCGATTTCGATTTTTTTGTTAGACCAGCTTTCGCCCTTTGAAGACGTGCAGAGTGTGTACTAGGTTTTAGCATTATGCCGCCACCTAACTCAAACCGCTGGACAGCGACCGGGAAACTCGTTGTACGGCTTCCCCGGCGCGTCATCGGTAGCGTTCGGCTTGGAAGGTGTGTCAGCGAGGAATAGAAGAGTGCCTCCGCGGATCTACTGCATTCCGGCAACAAAGGCGCCGGTAGTGGCTGTGTTCCGACGCGGACCGACGACTTGGACCCATCTAGGCCGTTGGGATCTCGCAAAAAGACGGTACGAACCCGGCGCGTGGCTCGGCGGACGTATCTTTCCGCGACGTTCCGATATCTCCCCCGACGGTCGTTTCCTCAGCTACTTCGCGCACAAGCCCAGCGCCAACTGGGAACACGGCGAGGCTTACGTGGCACTGTCGAAGCTTCCCTGGCTCACGGCGCTCCATGCCTCCGGGACATGTGGCACCTGGACGCGCGGCTACCACTTCACAGAGGATAGAGACTGCGGGAACCCTGGGGATGCGAAACTCCCGATCCCCTA
>CAMYOI010000517.1 GCA_947259955.1 uncultured Gammaproteobacteria bacterium | reverse complement strand
CCGAGGAAGTGACGCGTCTTTTGGATGCCGCCCCCAATCTCAAGGCCAAAGCGGCTCTGGCGGTGGCCTATGGGACGGGGCTTCGCGCCAGTGAAGTGGTTCACCTCAAAGTCGGTGATATCGACAGGGAACGGAAGGTGATTCGCGTCGAGCAAGGCAAGGGCCGCAAAGACCGCTACGCCATGCTGTCGCCGAAGTTGCACGTGCTGTTGCGTCAGTGGTGGTGCGATGCCCGGGCCAAAGGCAAGATGCTGCCCGGTGGCTGGCTGTTCCCCGGCCAGAATCCGGTCAACCCGATGTCGGCCCGTCAACTCAACCGGCTCTGTCACGCGGCGGTGGATGCGGCCGGGCTCGACAAGCGCATATCCCTGCACACTCTGCGTCACAGTTTCGCGACTCATCTGCTGGAGCAGGGCGTCGACATCCGCGTGATCCAGGTGCTGCTCGGGCACAAGAAACTCGAGACCACAGCACTATACAGCCAGGTCGCCACCCGCACTCTGCGTGACGTCGCCAGCCCACTCGACCATCTGACCCTGGAGATGACGCCGCCCGCCTAAAGCGCGGTTATGTCCCGTCAACCGCTGGAGGTCGCGGATATCTTCCGCGACTTTGGGCCGGCATGGCGTCGTGAACACGCCGGGCATATCAGCCTCGGCCAGTTGAAAGTCATGTCGGCCATCGAACGCTGCCGCAGTGCGGCGCTCGGCGGCCATGTGTTGCATTGTGAAAGCTGCGACCGGACCCAGATCGCCTACAACTCCTGTCGGAACAGGCACTGCAACAAGTGCCAGGGCAGTGTTGCAAAGCGCTGGCTCGAAGCCCGTCAGACCGATCTCTTACCCGTCGAGTACTACCACGTCGTGTTCACCCTGCCGGCACCCATCCGCGATATCGCCTATCAGAACAAGTCCGTCATCTATAATCTGCTGTTCCAGACCGCCGCCCAAACACTCCTGATCATCGCCGCCGATCCCAAACATCTGGGCGCACGTATCGGCGTCACCATGGTCCTGCACACCTGGAGCTCAAACCTCACCCATCACCCCCATGTCCACTGCATCGTCCCCGGCGGCGGCCTGTCACCCGATGGCCAGCGTTGGATCTCATGCAAACCCGGCTTCTTCCTCCCCGTGAAAGTCCTGTCCAGATTGTTCCGGCGTCTGTTCCTCGAACAACTCACCCGCGCCCACCAGTCTGGACAACTACAGTTCTTCGGCCAGCATCAACAACTTGCTGACCCGGATACCTTCGCAGAATTCATCCATCCCCTACGCAAACTCGACTGGTACCTTTATGCCAAACCACCCTTCCATGGACCCAAGGCTGTACTGACTTACCTCTCTCGCTATACCCACCGTGTCGCTATCGCCAACAGCCGCTTGATATCCCAGCATGACCACGGCATCACCGGGCTAAACAACGAGTTCGATACAAAACCATGACCCTCGATACCGACGAGTTCATCCGCCGTTTCCTCATCCACGTCCTGCCACAAGGTTTCCACCGTATCCGACACTACGGCCTGGTTGCCAACACCGTCCGAAACAACAACCTCGCTCATGCCCGTGAACTGCTCCAGGCCCCGCCACCGATCATCAATACAGACAATGCCAATTCAGATCCGGCCACTGATCAGAACCCACCCACGCAACCAACCTTCTTCTGCCCAAAATGCAGCACTCCCATGATCGTCATCGATATCCTCAAACAACAATACCCACCACGGGCTCCGCCACAACTCCAAGCATGACCACGCTCCTCAGCAATAAAATCGCGCCTCAACTCTGCCGGCTCAACACGGTATCGGCACACCTATGGCTCGTACCCACCAATTGCCTCCATTCAACAGGCTTCGTTGGCCTGCGTGACCAACACAATATCCACAAATCACCCCCGGCACACCGCAAAAACTTCAATTCCAACAACTACCGCCTGGCTCTATCCATAGCTACACCACAGATCGCAATTCAAATCCCCATAGCTCCGTATCAATCCTTCACACCTCGCAGATAACCCGCGGTTTCCTCCCCGGAGGCTTGTCCAACACCTGCCCACTCATTCCTCGGACTACTCATACACCTGCTGACTGGGCAGCTGTCGGACAACCCTTAACAATTCCAGACGTAGAATCGTTAAGATTTTGGGAAATGTTGTGGCCGCTTACCGGCATGAAGCCGCCGGTCCGGAGAATGACGCCTAATCGGCCGGAGATTGCCCATTGCCACCACTCGCGGTATTTTCTTTAACTTTCGACCCAATGGACATAATGTAAACCTGAGGCCCGTTCAAGTTCGAATCTTGCCGTTCGTGGGCAACTGCTAGTTCCTCGACAAAAACCTGTCTCGAGCCCGTGTGGTTAGCACACGGCGCATGAATTCTGCGAGGTACGTCGGGATAGTTACAAAGTAACGCGGCCGGGGAATAGGGCTTTCCAAAGCGTGGATCAGTTTTCGAGTCACCGCCGCAGGTGGTAACTCGAACCGGTCCGGCCTGGTTTCGTCTCTATACAAGCGGTCTATCAGCGGTCCGTATTCATCAGCACGATACGAGCACCGCCAGTCCACCCATTTTTCGAACTGGATGCGAGCGTTCTCCCGGATGCGAGTGGAGATGGGCCCGGGTTCAATAAGAACCACATGAATACCACTTCCCTTCAATTCGACGCGCAGAACGTCACTCAATCCCTCTATCGCGAATTTGCTCGCAACATAGGCTCCGCGCCACCCGATTCCAACCAGTCCGAGCACCGACGAACATTGCACGATGCGACCGTTTCCGTTGGTGCGCATGAGGGGGATTACCCGACGGCTGAGATCGTGCCAGCCGAACACGTTGGCCTCAAATATCGCTCGTAGCGCGTCTCTGGAAATGTCTTCTACCAAGCCCGGTATCCCGTATGCCCCATTATTGAACACCGCATCGAGGCGCCCTCTGGTTGACTCCGCCACCTGTTGTACTGCGGTTTCGATCGAGGCTTCGTCTTCGTAGTCGAGGCGAACAGTGTCTAGACCTTCTTTTCGTAAACGAAGGCAGTCCTGATCTTTACGGCAAGCCGCAAATACCCGCCAGCCGCGCTTAGCCAGCACATGTGCCGCGTCGTATCCGATCCCCGATGAACAACCGGTAATCAAGATACTCTTACGTTCGCTTGCTTCAGTCATCGAGGTATCGCTTCCTACAAGTGATCTGAGTCGTTACTCACAATAGATCGGGCGCCCCCGCCTGGCTCGCTTTGCGATGTAGCACACGCTGCGGCGCCCGAAGGCAGATATTTACAGGTAAGTGTGGCGCACCACACGTTTCAAAGTTTCCCTGTGAGCAGCAGATCGATTACCCGCGACAGGGATGCATCGCGATCGTTCGTGGCCAGCGACGCGCAGAGGTTGGCGCCCGCGAGCGGCATTGGGCTTTGTGTTCGGAATATATCCAGCGCGACACCGCCACCCGCAACGAGCGCATCGATGACCTCCGGTGACAACGTGCCGGCCTTCTCCATCACGGGGCATTGCACAACGTTGTGCAGGGCGCTGAGCAATTTCGGGCCGATGAACTGGGGTGGCTTAGCGCCGGAGTTGAGGCGCAGCAATCGCGCCGCGGCATCGGCATAGAATTCGAGGAAGACGTTTCCGCGCCGGAACATCAAGAATGCGTTATGAACCTTGTTGTAGACCCGCCACCGGCTTTCGTTCCGCTGCACCCAGACCTCGCGACCGATCGCATAAGGCGTGTCGGGCAAAGTGAATGCAGGCGCATCGAAGATGAGGAAATCGGCATCGCACCAGACGACACAGTCGTAGCCATCGGTAAGCCCAGCCTTGAGCCACTCGAGCCGCGCCAAATCGGTCGCGATCACGGTCTGCGTGCGTGTCCTGTCGAGCAGATCGGCATCGACGCGATCGAAAAATTCGTCACCGAGCCAGCGGTAATCGTAACCGCAGCGTCTGCCCCAGCGTGCCACCGACTCGATACAGCGACTGAGCCAGGGCATAGGCAATGGCTCGTGGTGCGACTGCAGGACCAGGGTCGAGGTCATGGGATCATCTTCCGACTACAAACCGGGGGCCTAATTTAACCCGATCTCATGCCTGATGACCGCTCATGGACGAGTGCGGGCGTTCTTCCTGTGCTATGACGTGCCCTAATCCCGTTGGTGGCGGCTAGTCGCGGTACAGCCAGAGTCCCGCCCTACTTACGTGGATAGGCTGGATTTGCCTTCTGAGGCAACAATATCTGGGATTTACTCATGGTTCGTTCAGTGAACGGAACCTTCTATGATCATGTTGACTAGATTTCTTTCATCTTGTTTTCGAAATCTCTCTTTTACTAACTCCATCACTTTATCCTTTCCTTCTTTTTCTATCATGCTTTTCAATATCTCAGTATCGCCCATACTAGAAATAAATCCTTCTGCAAACTGTTCCAGTTCTTCCTCTGTATAAGGCGTTTTTCGGTCATTTGAAGAATCCATCCACGGTGGTTCCCAACCATCGGAGGGTTCATCAAGGTTCTTATCTGCTTTCTTCTTCATCTTGCCTAAAAACTAAATTAATCGGCCGCACGGCCCGCATTTCAATACCATTCTTGCCACCCTCATTGTCTCGGAAAGAATCTTGGCAGCGATGGATTGTATGGATACGGGAATTGGCCGAGAACACCAGTACGTTTCCGTCGAAATCTGATACAAAAACTCTAATTTCGACGGTCCGCAATGAATCTGTCAACTGCCTGTTGATTTTTGAGATTGGAGAGCGTAATTCGATGCGCCGCACAGGCGGCAACCGGCCAACAGCCGACCTTACGAGTGTCAGACAATCATCATATTGAGCGTCCGGTTGAGCCTCTAGCGCCGCCACAGCCGGTCACGTATCAAAAGACTTTACGAAATTGAAACCCCGCCGAAGCGGGGTTCTTCAAATCCGTTTTTTACGAAACTATTGTCAGTCTTCGTACTTAAATGAAACCTTTACTTTCGCTCGATACGCTTCTACTTTTCCATCCTTGAGTTGCACATCTAACTGTGATACATCGGCGATCCGGAGATCCCGTAAGCTTTGCCCGGCTCTTTCTACCGCCGCTGCCGTAGCCTTCTCCCATGATTCAGTGCTCGTACCCACTAATTCGATAATTTTGTAAACACTTTCTGCCATATTGTCCTCCATCGGTTGTTTGAATTAAGTCGAAAGTAATTCTAATTGTCTCTCGTGATTTCAAGATATTGCATTTTTTATCCAATCTTCTCCGTTCAACATGTCCGGTGATACTGTGAATTGTGTTCCGATCTGGGCTAGCTTCTGGCTGAGACAAGATGTACACCCATTTGGAAGATATCCCGCGGCGTATCCTCAATCGATCACCTGAATTTTGCATGGGATCCATCGTAAAGTCGCAGAGACGCAACCTTACTCAGCGCCCCTCGACCGTAAAATCCACGTCGATGTTACCGCGGGTGGCGTGACTGTACGGACAAATTTTCTCGTGTGCCTCTCGCACTAGCGACTCCGCCTCGGACTGATCGAGATTGGG
>CAMYOI010000516.1:3483-4856 GCA_947259955.1 uncultured Gammaproteobacteria bacterium | reverse complement strand
CTGCTGAGCTTTGACAGCTTCGGCGATAACGCTCTCGCCTTGACCCTGCGCGCTTATTTAGCTTCGCTCGATCATCGCATCCAGACTACCACGGAACTGCACTCGACCATCATGCGTAAGTTCGAGCAGGCCGGCATCGAAATCGCCTTCCCGCAGCGAGATGTGCATCTAGATACTCGTGGCCCATTGCGGGTCTCCATCGAGAACGCCAGGCCACAACTCCAAGGTGCCAGTTAGAGGGGCGAACCAAACCGAGATGCGAAGCGACAACATTAATGTAGCCGGCCTCCCCGTGGTCAGATTGCACAGGGGCTTTCTGATTTTGCATTTGAACAATGTCTGAAAAGGAGTCGAAATGAATACTAGAAACCGTTATTCGATCACAATTTTTATTTTCGGATTTCTGTTGGCTGGTTGCGCGACAGAAACGCGTATTGATCCTCTACAACCAATAGAACTGGGGAACCTCACTTTCTTTGCCCCCCCGGGCGAAGAGTGGGAGTACGATAGGGATGATTCATCCGACATTGAGACTACGTTATTCTTAAGGGGCGGTTCGGGTTCGCCGGTTTTTGGCGTTATGGTATGGCAGGTGCGTATAGATGACCCTGTGAGCTCAGAGGAGGATCTTTGGACTAGTTTGGTGCAAACGTACCGGGACGTCTGGATTGCCCAAGAACGGAACGCGATTAAAAAAACCCAATGCACTCCCGACCAGACCCTGACAGCTATCGGCCTCCTTTGCCAGGTCGAGGGTGAGCGCGATATCAAGGGAAAGTTAAGTTTCTGGACGGAGAGGGCCGGGTATAGTCAATTCATAGAAGGAGAGGGTCACGTATACGCCTTCGTGTTGCCGAATGATAACAGGGAGATAGGTGTGATCGAGTACTTTCAACAAGTTCTCCCTGAAGTCCCCCCGGTTGATAGCAAGCAGTTGCTTGGTGAATTCGCGCGAAATGTAACCCTTATTGAATAACGTCGAGAACGGCTCCGTATGGCTGGGTGAAAAATTTCATTAAACGATATTACTTGGTGGAGCTCTGCATACCATCGACCCTCGACAGGCAGACAGGATTGAAGCGCATGGAAAGGAGTTGTTTCAATCAGAAGCATGGAATCGAGGCAAAGTTACCGCCAGCTATTTGCGCGAACTTTGCTGGCGGATTTTTTTAAATCCACAAGGTCACGCAAGACCAATGAGTATCGCCAAACATATAGAATATGTGAGAAACCTGGTAGATGCTGAAGCGATTTGCGCCGGTTCGTACTTATAAGGGGTCGTGCCAAGATTCATGTAAAAATAGGACATTTCATTGTGAATGGCATGATTCGATAATTCGATTGGCAAGGTTGTCAGATCGGATCTCCTCTAT
>CAMYOI010000516.1:0-3355 GCA_947259955.1 uncultured Gammaproteobacteria bacterium | reverse complement strand
TTGGTTACTTTCCTGATATGTCCGCTTTGTCACCCTTGGTCATCACGCACATTGCGCTACCACTCGGTGTTGAGCCTCCGCGATCGCTTTTGCTCAAGCCGCGAACCCTCTATCGCCACCATCAACGCATTCGTCACTACTTGGGCGTATCGGCCTGGAACGCAGATGCTCGGCAGTTGGCTCAAGTGACGATGGAACAGAGTGGTGTCGCCCGATCGAACCTGGCCGATTTGATCAATGCAGCGATCGAAAAGCTGGTTCAATCTGGGTACCAGCTCCCTGCCCTGAGCACACTGCGGCGCCTAGCTGGCAACGTTCAATACAAACAACAAAACCACCTATTCCATCAGATCTATCGACGTTTGTCAGAGCACCAACGCAAGGGGTTAGATGCTTTATTGGATGGGGATCCGATATCACCCTTTGCCCGTGTTTGCCGACCCATTGGCAAGTTAACGCGCAAGAATGTGGCGGAAACGATCGAACGGTATGAATGGCTAACCGATCTACTCGCAACGCAGGATCTACTGAAAGTCGTGCCGCCTAGCAAACGGGAACAATGGGCTGAGGAAGCCCGGCGCCTGGATGCAAACGAACTCAAGAAATACACTTGTGAGCGCCGTATCACTTATCTGACCTGCCTCATCCACGTTAGCCGGGCGAGCCTGCTCGATGCGCTGGTGACCCTTTTTCTGCAGATCGTTCGAAAGATACGACGGCGAGCGGTGGATCAGCTAAACGCGTGGCTGTCAGATCAACAGCAATCTAGGGAACAACTGTTGATGTTGTTCCGAGATGTTCTGCACGACTTTCAAGCGGGTCAGAATCCCGCTGCTTGTCATGATCGGATAACCAATCGTCTGAAACGTGCTGGCGGCATCGAAGCGGTACTACACACGTGTGATGACCGATTGGCGTATCAAGCTGGGGATTGGCGAGCGTTTTGCGCAAAACCTTTTCGATCACAACGTGCGGTGCTGTTGGCTATCGCCGATACACTGCAGCCGCAATCGGTGAACAAAGACACGGGTCTGCTACTGGCATTGCAATGGATCCTGGCGCTACGCTCGGATCGCGACACCTGGATCAAGTTGGATCTGGATCTTTCATTCTTGCCGGCGCCGTGGCACCAACGCGTTGGTGATGACGCCGATCCTGGAGTCTATCACCGCAGACTGCTGGAGATCGCGATCGTGTTTGAACTGGCATCTGGGCTACGCTCGGGTGCTCTGTACATAGAAGGTGCGGTCAGTTTTAGCCACTACCAAGATCAGCTCTTTGCGCTGGAATCGGAACCCGATGCGGTGAATGACTATCTGCAGGAGCGTGAATTTCCCGCAACGGGTGAGCTATTTGTTGCCGAATTGCACGCGGAACTAACAAGGGCTTGTCGCTACTTTGAGCAGGAAATTAGCGAGGACGGGGGCATTCAACTCGATGCCGAGGGGCAGCCGATTGTGCAGCGTCCGCTGGCACAGACAACACCTGCCTCGTTGCGTGAGCTAGAGGCTAATCTCGAACGGCGGTTGCCCCAACGGGACGTACTCGAAGCACTCTACAACGCCGATCGGTGGACGGGCTGGAGCCGGCACTTCAGACCCCCTGGCCGCGTGCGCTCACAGATCGATGACCCCACTACCCGATCGGTGCTGACGGCTTTTACTTTTGGTTGTGGACTCGGGCCGGCCCAAGCATCCCGACACCTTGATGTCGCCATATCCGCCAAACAACTGCGCTTTGTAAACCGACGGCATGTCGGTGTTGAGGAGCTTCGTGCAGCTTGTACCAATATCATTGATCAATACGCGCAGTTTGATCTGCCCTCTTGCTGGGGTGCAGGGGAATCCGCTGCAGCCGATGGCTGCTTGATTGCCACCTATACCAACAACCTGAATGCGCAATACCATGTACGCTATCAAAAAGTGGGAGGTATCGCGTATCGACACGTTGCTGACAATTACATTGCTCTGTTCAGCCATTTCATAGCGTGCGGTGTCCACGAAGCAGTGTTTATATTGGATGGCGTACTGAAAAACACCTCATCCATCAACCCAAATCGACTGCACGCTGACACCCATGGGCAATCGGAAGCGGTATTTGGTTTGGCCTATTTGTTGGGCATTGAACTGATGCCCCGCATTCGTAATTGGCGATCGCTTAATCTCTACAGCCCGTACCCGCCATCCAGCATGACTCGCACTCGGCATCTGTTTCATCAAGCCATACAATGGGATCGCATCGAAGCGCACTGGCAGGACTACCTTAAATTGATTATGGCGATCCGTTCGGGTCGTATCACACCGTCTGCCATTTTAAGTCGCCTCAATAGCTACAGCCGCAAGAACCCGTTGTACCGAGCACTCCAGGAGTTGGGGCGTGTGATACGGACACTTTACTTGTTGGATTGGATTCAAGATGAGACGTTACGTGCTGCCGTTACCCAAGGTACAAATAAAGTGGAATCGTTTCATGCATTCGCTCAGCATCTGAACTTCGGCAGTCACGGTGTCGCTAGAACGAATGACCCCATCGAACAAGAGAAAATGACGGTTTACAATCAATTGGTTTCCAATGCGGTCATGTTGCAAAACGTGGTGGATCAAACACACTTATTGCACGATCTTCACGATGAAGGGCGTACTGTTTCTGAAGCGGAACTCGCTTGCCTTAGCCCTTACATGACACAGAATCTCAACCGGTTCGGAACATATCGGACGGCGCCACCGACTGACGCAATGGAGTTTGAACTCAAGTTGCCTCAATAAGCTACGATATCGACCAAATGTCCTATTTTTACATGAATCTTGGCACGACCCCTATGTACGTTCGCAACCCGCCCGGCTCCCGACATACGCCGTCGAGTGCCGGCGGCTGCACCATACTGGTGAAGCTGAGGCAAATGCATCCGGAGGACAATGAATTCGTGCGTCTGAATACACGGCAGGAGTCGCTGTGGAAACCAGGGCGTTCTGGTGAAAGTATTTTGCCTCTCTACTCCGGCCACGGTGAGAATGTGCGCATGTTGCGCTGGGAATCCGGGGCCAATTTCCCGGTTCAGCGCTTCGACGGCGGCGTCGAGTATTTCCTCATCAACGGCAGCTTTCAGGATGCATGTGGAATCTACGCCGACGGCGCCTGGCTTCGGTTGCCCGGGGTTCCGATCAATCAATTCAAGTGCGCAAAGACACCTTGTTGTTCCGCAAGACCGGACACCTCATCTAGCCCGTATTTCTCACCAGGCGACTAGCCCGTAAATAACACCAGTGTCGCCCCACTACTGGAGCTTCTGGATGGGGTGGCCGTTCGACAGCCACTCGTGCATGTGCCCCTGGAGATCCAGCACACCGGTAAAACC
>CAMYOI010000515.1 GCA_947259955.1 uncultured Gammaproteobacteria bacterium | reverse complement strand
CAGTTTTCGAGCCAGCTCCAGGGTTTCCCGATTCCAGCCGTGCCAGTCGACGGGGTTGTGTGCATGCTGCAGCAGATAGGGGCTGGTTTCGTGGATGAGGTTGTTGCGGCGTTCCGCCATCGCCCTTCCCCGTCAACTCATGGCGAAGCGTTGAAGAAGATTCCGGCACATTTGCGAATGCTCACGCCGCAAATGGGGTAGACAAGGTCCCGGATACACGACTGACAACATGCAGTTCAGCTTGTTTACTCTTAAAGTACCGGTTCCGGTTCCGGTTCAGGTTCCGTCGCCGGAGGCGGTAGGGTTCCATCCCGCAGTGCCACCAGCGTGCCCGAGTAGGATGCGGCGGTTCCCACGCATACCAGTGATTCTGGTCCAAATGTTCCCGAAGCCGAGACATTCGAAGTGAAGGTTGCAATCGCCTCCATTTCGAGCGTACAGGGCGCGGCCGCCGAGTCATCCGTGGATTGTCCAGGGAATACGCAGGTCTCCCGGTAGGTCATGGTGTTGCCGTTTACGAAGACCGATAGCGCACAGTTGGTATTGGTTGTCAGGATGCTGACCGCGCCGTTGCTTTCGATTCTGACCTGGGACTGGGTGTCGATGGTGCTCGTGTTGCCTCCCACGATCGCAGTGATCACTGCCTGTAGTGTCCAGAATCCGGCATGCGTCGTCGCACCCTGAACTGCGCCTCCGCTACCCCCGGAGCTTCCCCCGCTGCATGCGGACAGCGTTGCTAGGAGCGGGAGGAGGATGAAAATTTTTCTCATAATCAACTGACAGGCCGGTTTCGATACCCGGCGCATTTTGCCATAAATGGCGTTAACCCGCACATTGCACCGATTATAGGCTCACCTGTCCAACAAGCTGTATTTTCACCGCATTTCTCTCATACTGGTATTTTTCATGGAATAGCGACGGAATATAAAACCCTTTCGGCCGCGTTGGTGCAAAATGCGGGTTTTGAGACAGGAAGAATACGTTGGTTTTTTATAGTCAAAAAAAATGTCGATATTCAACATCCGGGAGGTGTGGCCATGCGCCCTGATATCGATCCGGTTGCCTTCAGCATCGGACCGGTCGACGTCCACTGGTATGGGTTGATGTATCTCGTAGGCTTCGCCGGAGGCTACTGGCTGGGTCTGCGGCGATCCGCTTCGATACCGGGGTGGGGCAAGGAGCAGGTGTCCGATCTGGTGTTCTATATTGCGGTCGGGGTGATTGCCGGGGGCCGAATCGGATACGTGCTGTTCTACAAAGCGGCCTACTATCTGAGCAATCCTGTTGAGATGTTTTACATCTGGCAGGGGGGAATGTCGTTTCACGGCGGTTTGCTGGGCGTCCTCGTCGCACTGCTGTTGTTTGCGCGGCGAACACACAAGACTTTTCTTGACGTTACGGATTTCGTGGCTCCACTGGTTCCCATTGGTCTGGGGGCGGGCCGCATCGGCAACTTCATCAATCAGGAATTATGGGGCCGAGTTACCGATTCGCCGCTGGGCATGGTGTTTCCCCGTACCGATCCCACCCTCGCGACTCGACATCCGTCGATGTTGTATGAAGCCTTACTGGAGGGGCTCGTAATGTTCATCGTGTTGTGGTGGTTCTCTTCGCGGACGAGGCGAAGGGGGGCGGTATCGGGGCTGTTTCTCGCGTGCTATGGCGTATTCAGGTTCCTCATAGAGTTCGTCAGGGAACCCGATGCTCACCTGGGTTACCTGGCATGGGACTGGGTGACGATGGGGCAGGTTCTGTCCGTTCCGATGATCGGTTTCGGGATTTGGTTGATGACCAGGGATTGCCATGATTAAGAAGTCTCTCGGCGAATCCCCCCGCGATAAGCAGCAGCAGCCAGTCGGATAGAATTTGGTGACGGATCGCCTGGCCGTAATTGGTCGTGCCAAGGATCCAGGTCGAGCACATCAACAGAAATAGCACGGTATAAAGGCTCAGAAGCCTTCTGTCTCCGCGATCCATCCAGAATCCTGCAATGATTACGGATATCAGGCCCAGGCGCATCAGACCAATCAAGATTGCCACGATGTCCTTGGTTTCCCCGACGTTCCAGGGAAAAGGGGCGAACCAGTAATTGAGGTACAGCGCGGGCATGCCAAGGGCGAGCGCCGGCAACGAGCTCGTGTCCAAATCGACATTCAGTGCGGTCCGGGGTTCGTCCTTGTCTATGGCCAGCCGGTAGCCTTCTATCTGCCTGAGGAAGTAGTCGGCATCGAACTCCGCCATTTTGAGAACTACACCGACCCCGGTGAACTTCTCAGTACGCATGACGTGCATAAATGTTGCAGTCAGGCTGGAGACAATGATGACGGCAGCGGCAACCCGCGTGAACGTCTTTTTTCTCGAATCTCGGTGTACGGGCCAGAGAAGAATCACGGCTGCGAGTACGAGTGCGAATGGAATCAGCACCTGGTGCAGAATCGCCAGGCACGTCGCACAAAGAATAAACATTACGCCGTCGATTATGCCGCTGCCGGTTCTGAAGCTTACTCCGTAATAAACGGCGGCAACGAAGAACAGCAGCTGCAGGGGCTCGCGAAGCGTTATCGATGTGTAGACGAGAAAATGGGGCGCCAAGCCGAACGCGAGCAGTATGGGGATCCGTGCACGGGTGATTCCGGTTAGTGAGATGAGTCTGTTGAAAATGAGCAGGGACAAGGCGAAAGCCAGTACCGAAGAGGAAAAAGCCAGCGCACGGGATCCACCTTGAATTCTGACGAGTATTATCAGAAAATTTCTGTACAGATCGATGCTGATGGCAGGTTCGATATCTTCCATGCCCCTGTTCTCGGCGTAGACGAGGAAGCTTTTCGCGTCGGTGTCCGCGCCCGGCAGCGTGTGTCCATACAGGTTGAATACGGCGACCAGCTCGTGAATGAATACGAGCGCCGAAATCGTAATGAAAAGACCAGGGCTCCGGCGAATGCTTATCTCCGACGCGATGAGAAGGTAGATTGCGATCAGTACGAACCAGCCGGCCTCGCCATAGTGCGTGTACAAGGCGAACATCGCGGCAAAAAGCACGGCCGCGAGGACGGCCAGGATGGTGTCGACGGGCTCGAAATCCGCATCTACCGGGCGCTTTCGTATTCGGGTCACGTCATGTTCGATGGCTGCGCGGGACGCATGATTTTGGCGGTTCTGTAAAGCAAATGACACGTTCCGTGCATTTTTGTGCTATAAAATACTTGGTGTCTTGAGCTGCGGTGAAGAACTGATGAGTAGATTGATTCCACTTCTGCTTGGTTTGTTTTGAATAGTGCCTGTTTCGGCACAAACAATCAAAAAGTGCCAGGATGCCAACGGCAAGTGGCACTACGGTGACCATGCGGCGTTCGAATG
>CAMYOI010000514.1:3480-6939 GCA_947259955.1 uncultured Gammaproteobacteria bacterium | reverse complement strand
TCGATTTTCTGATCGTCAAGTTCAATCGCGGCTCGTGCTGCGGCGACTGCTTCCTTAAAGCGTCCCGCACCGTAGAAGGCACTGGCTAGAATCGCAGGGAACATAGGTGGATACAAGGGCGATAATTGAGTGGCGTATTGGGCGAATTCGATTGCATCCTCTGAAAGACCGACATAATGCAGTACATTGGCTTTGAGCGCATAAGAAGCAGGACAACTTGGCCGGTCCGTAACCGTACGTGTTACTTCCGCCATTGCCTTGTCGTACTCCCGTCTGTACAAATGGACGTAAGCCATCACCATATGTGCATACCCGGTTACATCATCCAGGCTGATTGCTTTTTCCGCTCGTTCTGCCGCCCGCTCCAGCGTGGAAGAAGGTGCTTCACTTAGACCCGACAAAGCCTCCACCCAGTATGTTAGCGCCGCGGCCGCGTATCCAACGGGTGATTCCGGTTGCAGGCGAATAGTTTCCTCGAACAGACGTTGCGCTTCCCGGAACTCCAGTTTCATGGTGGCCCGCCACAATAAGTCCTCTCCGCGGTAGTAATGTTCCAATGCTGACGGGTCCTTGAGCGCTCTTCGCACCGTGCGCGCTGCCTCGCCAGCCAACAGTTTGACGTTGAGAGCAGTGACAATCTCTTCAATGATCTCATCCTGAATATCGAAATAATCGCCAAAATCGTAGAACTCCCGATCTAATTGGTCCCCCCAATGAACTCGACCAGTTGAAGCTTCAACCAGCTCAACGTTCACGCGGATTCTTTCACCGTATTTTCGAACGCGACCTTTGAGTACATACGTGACGTGCAAACGACGACGGAGTTCCTCGGTGGTCATTCGCTTCGTGTCCGTCAACCCCGGCGAATCATCACCAATGATGGTTAAACTGGGAACTCTGAACAGCGCAATTGATATGCCATTGGTTAGGCCATCGGCCAGCTGTTCCTGTTCAGGATCGATCCCGGTCGCCGTGAATGGTTTGATTGCTATCGAAAGTTTCCCCAAAGCCTGTGGAACCACGTGTGGACCCGAGGCACTGGTTCCCAGTGAACTGTTTGGCCCTTCGCTCCCTTCAAAGATCCGGTAGGCACGGACCGGTTCCTTTATGTTCTTGACACTATGTTCCCCAATGAAAGCGTATTCTAATGGTAGTTTCTTCCCGATAGCGGTTCGCACCGCGTCGGAAATACAAACACTTCCAGGTTCCGCAAGTGCTTCCAACCTAGCGGCCACGTTGACCCCGTCCCCATAAATGTCTCCTCGGTCTTCAATCACGTCTCCTAAATTAATCCCAATGCGAAATCGAATCTGTCGCTCATCGGGAATACCTTCATTTCGGGTTCGGAGTTCTTGTTGAATAACAACCGCACAGGAGACAGCGTCCAAGACAGCAGGGAATTGAGCGAGAACAGCATCCCCTGCGTAGTGCATCACCTGACCATTTTGAGACTCAATAGCGGCCGCGAATACATCCAGGTGGTCCCTCAGCGCTCTATGCGTCGCATCCTCATATTCACCCGTCAGGCGACTGTAGCCGGCCACATCGGCATAGAGTATGGCAGCTAGTTTACGGGGCAGACGTTCTTCCACTGGGATGCACATTCCTCGGGGATAGAAGTTATCCGTATATTATCGCTAAACAAGGGTGGCATCGACTCCAGTGAGACAAACCCGCCGCAACGCTGTGTGTATATCACGACCGAACGGTGGTTTTGGGGTTAGAACAACCGTACTACGAAAACAACCAGCGACCGCTGTTGGCCGGGTCCTGCCTGATGCGGTGCAGCGAAATCTACCCGCCCGAGGCCTATTTGCTCTGACCGCTATGGCGCGGACAGCCGCCAGTCGAGCTCAGACAATACCAGTGCTGGTCTGAGAGGCTGGAACTGCCACATTCTTGCCGATCGGAAGCAGAGTACGCTACGCCTGCAAGTTGCCCATTCCGGCCCCTCGGCGTGATTTCGGCCCCTGTGCATCATCATTGACAAGTCAAGTCCAAGCAACTTGGCACCGAGAATAAAAATAACTACCCAAACAACTGCTCTTTTCTCCTATTTAACAGAATGCTTGAATACAGCTTTGACCCATGCAGGATGTGTGTCTTTTCGTGCATAGACTTCCATCGTAGGGATATCAGGATTATTTCCAGACCATTTACACCCAGGTTGGTACTTCATATTATCTGGAGTCATGGCCATGTGTTCAGGACTTGAAACACTGAGCATGTTGCCGTCACTGTACTCAATATAAAATGGTTGGTTGGTATACTCAGGGCCGCACTTAGGAAAAACAAACTTGTCATACGGATAGCTGTTCCAACTCATCTTAGCTCCCGTATTACGAATCACGATCTCATTTGATCCACCCTCAATAATTTCTCCACTACCTCCACCACTATCAGCTTCGTCAGTAGAATCCGACTCAGGCTCTTCTTCTACACCCGCCTCCGCCAGCACCTCGTCCCAGGTCTTCAGCGAAGACTCGTCACCGGATTGCGGTTCCTGGGACGCATCGCTGCTTTGTCCGGAGATGGTCCCGGTTGACGTCTGCGTCGGTTCGGCGTCCTTCGTGCCTCCCCCGCTGGTAATATCCTTGACCTGATCGCATCCAAGAAACACCACCACCGTAGCTGCCAAAAGCAGGTACTTGTACGAACGTGCTACGACCAAGTTCATAGATGTATCCAGTTTAAAAACGCGAACATAGCCCACTTGCCCGCACCGATCAAACCTCGTCACTGGCTGCGTTCAATCGCACATCGGCCGCTGCATCGGCGGGTTAACGGCGCGGAAATCCGGTAACGGATGACGTGGTATTTTTTCGGGCCCGATCAAGGCCCGGCCAACCGATAGCCCGCGGTCGTTGGTCGGCAGATCAGCGTGTGACAGTACCCTCAGACCCGAATCACGGATCAGCTTGCTCGTACTTTCCAGCAACAGGCGGTTCTGGAATCCGCCGCCGAGCGCGGCTTAAAGATTGTTACCAGCCTGTACGATAGCTTGATAGCGATGAGGTCGCGGCAAAACGGATTCGGAGTTCACGGGCATACGGTGAAGTGGTACGAAGGGGAGCATCTAACAATCTGAGTCAGTCTGATAGTTCGCGCCTCAGGCCCAATTCACCAATAGGCCGCAACAAGTATTCAGCGGCCATAGAATCTCTGAATATTCAGGCGATAGTCCGGCTCCTTTCAGGCGTGAAGCCGCCAGTCCCAAGAATGACGCTTAATCGGCCGGACCTTGCCCGTTGCCGCCGGTCGCGGGAAAAATGGATGAATGTCTCTCCGAGCTTATATTGGAGTGTTCTGTACGATCAATCGAATGCATACAAAATATTCAATCAGTCGTCTGAAACACGCCGCGTGTGAACGAAACGCCGGGGCATCCCAGTGTTAAGCAGGAGCGTCTCGCCTGGGTGGCGGACAGCCAGGCAACTGACCGGGTGGGGAGACATTAAA
>CAMYOI010000514.1:0-3361 GCA_947259955.1 uncultured Gammaproteobacteria bacterium | reverse complement strand
GACATTAAAATACACGACACGACTCATACACTCGGCCTGATGCACTTCGCGGTCAGGATTCGAAGATTATCTGCTCGCCCTCGCGGGTATGAAGCATATTGTAGGCGAGTGCAATTGCCACTAATCCAGTAATCTTCTCTCCGCGCGTAATGACATCGATCTCGTCTTCGGTCAGCCCGCAATAACTCAAGCAATCGTCAAACGTAAGCATCGTCTTCCTCCTAAGGTTTCGATAAAGTCTACGCTTTGAGTATGACAATTTGATTACACCCAGACTGATCCCGACCATCGTGCCGCAATCACTGACAAAATGAATGCTATGGCCCACCACCGTATTTTTCCAGCGCCGTTAGATGACGGTTACTGCTAACTAAGTACAGTTCAAGGCCGTTGAAAACCATTGTTGTAAAATCATGGATGACTGCAAGAAGGCGAGTGCCGGCCACTCAAAACAGTAATTTCTGATCGACTACGACAGCCGCTCCTGGCCGGATCCCGCCTGATGGGTTACTGCGGAATGTACGCGCTTAGTGCCTATTTTCTCGGTCCGCTATGGCGGGGACAGCCGCCAGTCGAACACAGGAAGATCAGTATTGGCATAATAGACTGGATGTCGAGCCTGGATAATTTGTTAGTCCAACATCTGTTTGTAGCATTCATGGGCTTTGCTAATCTTAAATCTACCTATCTGATGCATCCCACTCACGTCGCATCCGCCAAATCATCTGCTCGAACCGGTCCTGTCCATAGAACGGTTCATCGCGATAGACCATTAACGGTACACCCCAATGGCCTGCACTAATCATGGCCTGTGCGTTGGCATCCAGGATTGTCTTTGCTTTGCTCCACGGCGTGGCTGTCAGCACCCCATCAAGTTCTAACCCGGCAGCGACCATCGCATGAGCAAGGTGATCCCCCTTGTCCCATCCGGGCGTTGAACCATCCCAAAGCATCCGGCCTGTTTTGTCGAGGAATTCAAGTCCCTTGCCCGTCCGCACCGCACCCACATAAAGTCGGTACAGATATTCATTCAGTGGTTGCTCGTCCTCAGGGAGCCAAAGTGAGCCGGGCTTGAACTGGATGGGCGAAGGGTCGGGATAGGCATAAGGTAAGCCCAGATAAGCTGCCGTGCGCGCCGTGTCGATCTGAAAGTAGCGTTGCTCCAACTCACCCCGGCCTTGGTAGCGTTCGGGTACGCGCAGAACCCCACCCTCCACCGGGCGGATCGTAACCTCGATGCCCTTTCTCGCCAGGCCGATCAGACGATCCAGCAAGAAATAGCAGTAATCACTTTGCAGCGAATAAAACACCTCGACACGCGCCATAATTAACCTTCCGCCTCCTGAACGTTTATCTTCGGACATGAGGATTGTAGTTGGCAATTCAAATGGCGCTGATAGCCATGTGACGTCAATTGCGTAGATCCGCTCCTGGCCGGGCCCTGACTCATGGAGTGCAGTGAAATCTGCCCGCCCGAGGCGTATTTGCTCTGGCCGCTATGGCGGCTGTCCGCGCTATAGCGGACCGAGCATACAGACCTTGGGCGGGTAGGTTTCTCTGCACCGCGTCAGGCGGCACCCGGCCATAAGGCATTCCGGCAAGGCGCAGCGAGTGGCTGTTGCTCAGGCAGACCGGCCATTCGGCGTCAGCCATTTGCCATGCGCCAAGAATGGGGGCATCCTGTCAATTAAATATTGCGAGTCTGACCCTGCTGTCTGGTGCTGTCTTGATGGCGCCTCGAACGGAGCGCCACGGTTGCTCGTGAGCTGACATCAGCGCCGGATGCCGGTCTCTGCGGCCGCTTTTTCACATGGAACTGCTGCTCGACGGTGTGTTGGTCTGCGGGCGAGGCGACCTGTTCCTGTCGCTTCCCATGGACGATAAACATCTTTCACGGGTGCGCCTTGCCCTGGAGAGATTTGCCGACCGTTACAAGCCGCTGATCGAGCGCGTATTGGCAGCGTAATACCGGGCGCCCGGGCGATTGCCGTGCCACCTGCCTGCTAATCGTTGTTCGGGGGCTCGAGAAATCTTTCCCTGATTCTGGTCTTGACCTCGGTATTGGTCGGCTCCTGATTCAAGAATCTCTCGAGCCCATCGTCCGATCGGGGACGAAATCCCTGCTGCAGCAACATCAAGACCGTTTCTTCGTGATGGTTAAAAATAGCGATATCCAAAACGCCTCTGTTGTGTTTATTCCTGTCATCGAGCACGTGTTCGTGTTCGATCAGGTAGGCCAGCATATCCAGCCGGCCATTGTAGGCAGCGGCATGGCCACAGGAGAAGCCGTTCAGATCCCCGATATCCGGATCTGCACCTGCTGCCAGCAAGGCCTCCAGGGTTACGACATCGCCGAAGGCACAGGCGCCCAGAACAGCGTAACCGCGATCGGGGTCGACCCCGAGGTCCAGGAGTTTACGTACGAGTGCCAATCGATGTGCATTGTCTTTCGTAACAGAAGCAAAACCAAGCGGCGTAATCTCCGGCACGAACAGTTCATTCAGCACGCCAGTATACGCCTGCTTATCGATCACGACGTGCACATCTGCACCAGCTTCGACGAGCATATCGACGATTTCTGCATTGCCTTGTCGTGCTGCCCATACGAGAGGTGGATAACCGATGTACCGATCGACCTGATTTACATCGACACCATCATCAATCAGCCTTTTGACTTTGGCAGGATCCGGCTCATGTCGCGCAACGGTGCGGGCCAATTCGATTTCGGCTTGATGTGTGGCGGAGAAAACCGCCTTGGTCGCGAGTTCCGGAATCTTTTGAAAAAGAAAAGGGCCGAAAACGACCGCGTGTATAGCAAACCAGGCTCCAAAGTACGCATATTGCCAGGCCAGTTCTCGATGGTCTTTGGACTTGAGCCCTGTGTAAATCGTGAGCGGGATGCCAAGCAGGTGCAGCGGTAACGACAAAAACAAGAATGCAAGGAATGCGAAGTATCCGTAGACAATTTCACCGGTGTGATCTGAAGCCGATGAGATTCCGAATAGAATTAGCGTGGCGAAAAACGAAGCAATACACAGCTTCGTAAATAAGGCAATGCCTGGGTGACTTTTCATCGTGTTCTTTATACCTGCTGCATACCCGGATTCAAACGATGAATAAGAAGGATAAACGCTATGGTGGTTATCCTTCTTATTCATCAGTACTGGCCTGAGCTCGACTGGCGGCTGTCCGCGCCATAGCGGTCAGAGCAAATAGGCCTCGGGCGGGTAGATTTCGCTGCACCGCATCAAGCGGGACTCGGCCATGAACGGACCTTCGCCGCAAACCCTCAAAATCACCCTTTAATATTCGAAGCGGTTTTTCACAGATTCCAGATTAGCTATGATTCACGATTTTGAGC
>CAMYOI010000513.1 GCA_947259955.1 uncultured Gammaproteobacteria bacterium | reverse complement strand
TTTCCGTCGCCATTGATATCTCCGAATACCGGCGTGTCTGCCGGGTCAAGGGGGTTGGTACCCGCGAGCAATTCATCCCCATCCTTAACGCCATCGCCATCACTATCGTGATTTACCGGATTCAGGTCACCGACATTGAAGTCTCCCGATCAATTCAAACTGATCGGTAAACTGGATCTACCACGCAAGGACAGCCAGTCCAAAACCGACGGCAGCGCGATGTTTGCGATGGACATCAAAATTCCGGGCATGGTTTACGCTGCGATTCAGCGCAGCCCGCGTTTCGGGGGCCTTGTTACAACATTCGATGCATCCGAAGCCAAGAAGGTCACGGGTTTTATCGACGCGAAAGCTCTGCCGAATAAAGCCGGTGTCGTCGTCTATGCAAAAAATACCTGGTCCGCGTTCCAGGCGCGCAATGCGATCCAACCCGAGTGGGATTATTCTGTCGCGGAATCGAGAAGCACTGCGGATATGATTGCGAGCCATCGCGAGTTGGCGAGTAACCCGGAATTCGATACCCGGCAGGTCAGCCGGGGCCAGGCGCAAGCCTCCATCAGCGGCGCGGCGCAAACCATTGATGCCGAATTTGTCTTTCCTTTTCTCTCGCATGCGCCCATGGAACCGTTGAATTGCGTGATTGAGCCCACCGAAAACGGGGTCAGGTTCCACGACGGTTGCCAGGGGCCGAGCTTAGTGCAGGGCGCCGTTAGCCATGCACTCGGCCTGCAACCCGGGCAAATCGAGATCAACACGGTTTATGCAGGTGGCTCGTTCGGGCGCCGTGCAACCCCGACGGCGGACTACCAGGTGGAAGCGGCGCTCGCCTTTTCGCTGCTCGATAAAAAGACCCCGGTCAAGCTTGTCTGGAGTCGCGAAGACGATATACGGGGCGGGTACTACCGGGCAATGGCAGTGCACAAGGCAAACATCGCTCTGGATGGCAGTGGCAAAATCCTGGGCTGGGATCATCGCATTGCCACCAAATCGATTATGAAAGGCACCCCGTTCGAGAATTTCGCCGTGCACGATGGTGTCGACCATAGTTCCGTGGAAGGGGTTGAGGACACCCTCTACAACCTGCCGAACATGGCGGTTGGTCTGAGTGATTTCAAATCGGCGATTCCGGTGCTGTGGTGGCGTTCGGTGGGTCACACGCACACGGCATACGTGATGGAAAGCCTGCTGGACATGATTGCCCAGATGACCGGGCAGGATCCAATCGAAATGCGACTTGGGCTGCTCGACCGCACTGATGACAAGCAGAGACGTATGGCCGGTGTGATCGAGGCCGCGCGCGATTTATCCGGCTGGCAAAAGGGGGATAAGCGCGGTTTTGCCGCACACTTCTCATTCAATACATGGGTCGCGGTGGTGGCCGACATCACTACCAAGGGTCAACAGGTACATGTGGACAAGCTGCACATCGCCGTCGACTGCGGCGTCGCGGTGAACCCGGACGTGATTCGGGCGCAAATGGAAGGTGGCGCCGGATATGGTCTCGGCGCGGTGTTGCGCAATGAAATAACCTTCGAGGATGGCGAAGTCGTGCAATCGAACTTTCCGGACTACCTGCCGCTGCGGATAACCGATATGCCAGAGGTAGAAGTTGCGATCGTGGCATCCGCCGAGGCGCCGAGCGGCGTGGGCGAGCCCGCAGTGCCGCCGACCGGTCCGGCGGTCGCCAATGCCATTTTTGCCGTGACCGGGCAGCGCATCACGCAATTGCCGATGTCGAAATCCGATTTTCAATTTGTCTGAGAAAGTGTTTTTTGCATCGGATTTTTTCTTCATTAGCCCCAGGCGCCGCCGGCATGGAGCCATGAGGACTAAGCATGCAGAGTAGCGATAGAGAAGTACTGCAAACCGCGGTCATGTGGCTGGAAGCCGGCCACACGGTGGAGCTGGTCACACTGGCAACAACCTGGGGGTCCGCGCCAAGGCCGGTTGGCTCCCTCGCCATAGTCAGGGAAGACGGCATGCTTAGTGGCTCGGTATCGGGGGGCTGTATTGAAAAACAACTGTCCATCATGCTGCGAAAAGGCGAAGGTCCAAAGGTTGTACAGCACGAGGTTACCCGTGACCAGGCCGTTCGGTTTGGTCTCCCCTGCGGTGGCACAATGCACCTGGTGTTCGAGAAGCTGGTAAACCCGGAGCCACTTCGCGAGATCATAAGATATTTGGTGAAGCGACAACGGGTGCGCAGGCGCATTGACCTGGAAACCAATACAGTTGCGATCGAACCGGCATCGCGTGAAGAAGAGTTTTATTTCGACGGAAAAACTCTGATTAAAGTGTTTGGACCGGCGTGGCGGGTGTTACTCATTGGAGCGGGTGAACTGTCCCGCTACGTGGCGGAGATCGCGATGGCTCTAGGGTATGAAGTGATCGTATGTGAACCCAGAAAAGATCTGCATCCCGCCTGGCAAATTCCAGGGGTCCAGATAGACACGCGCTCGCCCGATGACGTTGTCCTTGAGCTGTCTTCCGATCGACGCAGCGCCGTGCTTGCCCTGACCCACGATCCCAATCTCGATGATCTTGCAGTCATGGCAGCATTGGCGTCAGATGTTTTTTATGTCGGTGCGTTGGGCTCGAGAAAAAACAACGATCTTCGCCGTAAACGTTTGGCCGCGTTGGGCCTTAAGTCAAACCAGATTGCCCGATTGCATGGCCCGATAGGTCTACCGATAGGAAGTCAGACGCCGGCGGAGATTGCTGTATCTATTATGGCCGAAGTGACTGCCGTGCGGCGCAACATCACTGTGTCTAAACAGACCGAAAGAGTCGTTGTCAGCGGTTGATGTGCAGGCTTGCGTGATCCTGGCCGCGGGTGGCAGTGCCCGCTTTGGCGGCAACAAACTACTCCATGCGATGCCTGACGGTCGTAGCCTGTTGTCTACGACGGTCAGCCAGTATCGTTCCGTCTTCGAGAAGGTAGTTGTTGTTGTTCGTGCGGCCGACCCACCGGTGCTGGATGCCCTCGAACAACTCAAGGTCTCACGTGTTGTGTGTAAAGAGAGCGTGCAATGCATGAGCCGGAGCATCTTCTGTGGGGTCAAGGCGGTAGAGCATTCGGATTCAATATTGATTGCACTGGCTGATATGCCGTTTGTCAGCGTTGCAACTATCGCCCTCTTGAAGGAGGTAATGACTCCGGATGCTATCGTTGCTCCTGTTTATTCTGGAAAGCGCGGTCACCCGGTAGGATTTGGACAAAAGTTCTTTAAAGGGCTGTTGGAACTTGAAGGTGATGAAGGAGCGCGGCGTCTCCTTCAAGAGAGTGGCTCCAGCGTCGTGACTGTGGAAGTGACGGACAAAGGTGTTTTGAAAGATGTGGACACCCCTGACGACTTGGCCATG
>CAMYOI010000512.1 GCA_947259955.1 uncultured Gammaproteobacteria bacterium | reverse complement strand
GGGATCTTTACCTTCTGGCCCCAGATAAAACCGTTCATTTCGCCGCCGGAGCGTGAGGTCACCGAGGTGCCGTCCAACATCGAGGGTACAAAAATCCCGCAAGACATACTTCAGCGTCCTTTGCCGGGCGACGCCCCCCCCGACCTTCCTGAATCCGTGAAGTTTACGCGTAAGGCCGACGATTTTCGAATGGAGCAATACCGCAACCTGGACCAGAAAACCAAGGGGATACGCGCCCTTCTCGATACCGCAAGGGAGAAGATGGAGCGTGGGGAGATGATTGAACCCGCAAACGAGAATGCGCTTGCGAGCTTCCGAGCTGTACTGTTGCTGGATGAAGGCAATATCGATGCGCGGCAAGGAATCGACGAAATCGGAACGGTGCTGATAACACGCGCCAAAGACAACTTCGAGAGGGGAGAACTGGACACGGCGATGGCGATTCTCGATGATCTCGAAGACTCCGGCATCGAAATTGAAAGCATGGCGGCACTGCGCAAGCAACTGGATGAGCAGATACAAACTAAGTTAGCGGCAGAGGAACGCGACAGGCAGAAAAAACTTACCGAACAACAACGACTCGAAGAACAGCAGCGGGTGGAACAGGAACGGATCAGGCTGGAAAAACTCGCCGAGCAACAACAGCTCGAGGAACAGCAGCCGGCGGAGCAGGAGACAATCCGACAATCCGAGAACGCCAGCCGAGTTAGTGCCCTGCTGCTTCAGGCAAAAGACGCGCACGGCGGGAAAGCACTGACGCGTTCATCCGCAGCGAATGCTCTGCCCTACTTGAGAGAAGCGTTGAGCATCGACCCCGAAAACGAGGAAGCGCTGGCGGGCATCTCCGACATATACCGATATTATGTCGACCAGGCCAATAAAGCGCTGGCGCTCGACCGCTTCGATGAGGTGGAGAGAAACTTGAAACTCGCCGCATCGATCGATCCGGAGAGTGAGACGCTGAATCTATTGCACGAGCAGATGAAACTGCGTCAATCAGCCCTGGCCAGCGCGCGACAGCAGCAGCGTGCAGACACATCGCGAGTTGACAAAAAGAAAAAAACCCCGGTACAGAAAGTTAAGATCGACGAACAGCAGGTGGCAAAAGGGATCGACGCCTACTACAGCGGTCGATACGAAACAGCATACACTATCCTCAAACCCCTGGCCGAGAAAGGGAGTACCCGGGCACAGTTTCGACTCGGGGTGATGTATCTCCGGGGCCGTGGTGTGGACCAGAACCTGGACGCGGGAACAAACTTGATCAAAAAGGCATTTCCCCAAATCCAGAACGCCGCAGTTGCCGGCGCCGCCTGGGCACAGGCTGATCTCGGGTCCTTGTATCAGACCGGCCTGCTGGTTGCAAAAAACGACAAGGAAGCCGTGCGCTGGTATCGCGCGGCGGCGGAACAGGGCTACGCGGGTGCCCAGACCAACCTTGGCGCCATGTATGCGGACGGCAAAGGCGTAGCTCAGAACAGAATCGAGGCCGTAAAATGGCTGAAACTTGCCGCAGAGCAAGGCGACAAAGTCGCCCGGGACAATTTAAACGCCCTCGGTGTCCAAAATCTAAATTAACGACAAGAGTACAAGAGTAATAGCATGAAACTAAACGACCCGGATTTGTTCAAGCAAAGTTGCTTTATCGACGGTGAGTGGCGCAATTCTTCCAGCGGCAAGGAGATCGAGGTCAACAACCCCGCGTCGGGCGACATCATCGGCACTATTCCCTGTTTGAACACAGACGAGGTCCGTGAAGCTATCGATGCCGCTCGTCGCGCGTGGAGGCCATGGCGCCAGTTCACGGGGAAGGAACGCGCCGCCCGGTTGCGGGCTTGGCATGATCTGATAATACAGCACCAGGATGACATCGCCACCCTGATGACGTCCGAGCAGGGTAAACCCTTGGCGGAGGCACGAGGCGAGACGGTTTACGCTGCTTCCTTTGTGGAGTGGTTCGCTGAAGAAGCTAAGCGCATATACGGTGACACCATAGACCACCCGCTTCCGGGTAAACGCATCGTGGTGATCAAGCAGGGGATAGGCGTCACGGCCGCGATCACCCCCTGGAATTTCCCGGCCGCGATGATAACCAGAAAATGCGGCCCGGCCCTGGCAGCCGGCTGTCCCGTAGTCGTAAAACCGGCCAAGCAGACGCCATTTACGGCCTTGGCTCTGGCTGAACTCGCACATCGTGCCGGACTGCCGCCGGGTACCGTAAATGTTATTACCGGTTCGGCTGCGGAAATCGGCAACGAGGTGACGTCCAGCCCGCATGTACGGAAACTCAGTTTCACGGGATCGACCGAGATAGGAAAACTGTTGATGGCGCAATGCGCGCAGACCGTCAAAAAAATTTCGCTCGAACTCGGTGGCAACGCTCCATTCGTGGTTTTTGATGATGCAGATATCGATGCGGCGGTTGAGGGCGCAATGGCTTCCAAATACCGCAATACCGGCCAGACCTGCGTGTGCACGAACCGTTTCCTGGTGCAGGATTCTGTCTACGATGAGTTTTCCGAGAAGCTCGCCGGTGCAGCATCCGAACTGCGGGTGGGCAACGGCCTCGAGCCCGGTGTTCAGCAGGGCCCGCTCATCGACATGGCGGCGATAGAAAAAGTGGAGCAGCATATTCACAACGCGGTCTCCGAAGGAGCCGCGATCGCAGTCGGCGGCGAACGCCATGAATTGGGCGGAAGCTTCTTCAAGCCGACCGTGTTGACCAACGTCAGTCCGAGCATGCTGATCAATCGCGAGGAGACATTCGGACCGGTTGCTCCAATCATACGATTCCACGAGGAAGACGAGGCGATAAGCATTTCCAACGACACCGAGTTTGGCCTGGCCGCTTATTTCTACAGCCGGGACATTGGACGTATATGGCGAGTAGCCGAAGCGCTGGAATACGGCATCGTCGGTATCAATGAGGGCATTATATCCAATGAGGTGGCGCCCTTCGGCGGTGTCAAAGAATCAGGCATTGGTCGGGAGGGATCCAAATACGGAATCGACGAGTTCCTCGAACTCAAGTACTTGTGTATGGGTGGAATCGACACTAATCCCTCAGTTTCCAACTAGTTTCCTGTCCCCGTCGGGCGGCCGGCTGGTTTTGCCAATATGCAGCGATATAAGGAAACCAGACGCATTACACTTATCGGTGGCGCGCTGGATCTCGCGCTTGGAATTCTGAAGATAGCTGTCGGCAAGCTATCCTATTCACAGTCTCTCGTCGCGGACGGAGTACACTCGCTCTCAGATCTGGTCACGGACGTGCTCGTCATCTGGGCCGCCAAGCAGGCAAGCCGGGAACCCGATGCCGATCACCCCTACGGCCACCAGAGAATTGAAACGGTGGCAACCATGCGCATTCGTTCGGATCTCCTGCGCAGCAACGCCTGGCACAGCCGCAGCGACGCACTTTCATCGATCGTCGTCATAATCGGCGTGGGCGGCAGCATGATCGGTATTTCCTGGCTGGATGCGGCGGCGGCTGTACTGGTTGCCGTGATGATCGTATATGTTGCCGCGGGAATGATCCGGCAGGGCGTTCGCGAACTAATCGACACCGGCGTTGATGCAGAGCAGCTGGCTGCAATCCGCGAAGCAGTTAAAAAAATAGAGGGTGTCACCGATATCCACGATTTGAGAACAAGGCGAATGGGATCTGACGTGTTCGTGGATGGCCATGTACTGGTCGATTCAAAAATCAGTGTTTCCGAAGGCCATCGGATCGGGGACGCCGTGTTCTACAGCCTCAAAACCGGATTCGAAAACATCACGGATATAACGATTCATGTCGATTCGGAGGACGATGCCGCGTATCAAAGATCGTCGCACCTGCCTTTGCGATCGGAAATTACGGCGCAGCTACGGGAGTCCTGGCAGGATATTCATGGCGCTGACAGCATCGAGCGCATCGTCCTGCACTACATCGACGGCCGAATTCAGATAGAGGTCTGGGTTGCTTTGAGCGAGTTCGAATCTTTGGAGCAGGCCAGGGATACCGCCGAAAAGCTGCGCGCATCGTGTGCACACGACGAACAAATCGCAAATCTCGAGGTCCTGTTTTATTAACTGGCTGGTCCAGGTCACGATGGCTACCTTAGTCGTCACTCATGTTGTTGCTCCGATTTCATCTTGCTGATCTTTTTCACATGTCATTGCCTGTACGAATTGCCGCCGATTTCCGCCGGATTAATTGTATCGCTGCTTATCCGTTGACCCTTCAGGCTCTGAATGCAGCGTTCCAGACCGTCTACCGATAAAGGAAACATCCGGCCTTCAAGCATCTCATTGATCAGCTGCAGGGACATCGTGTAGGGCCAGTGGTTCACCGGGACCGGATTGAGCCAGGCCACCCTCGAGTAGGCGGCCAGCAGTCTCTTCATCCACACCTCGCCCGGTTCCTCGTTCCAGTATTCGACGCTGCCGCCCGGCACGGTGATCTCGTAGGGGCTCATGGTTGCATCACCGACGATGATCACCTTGTAATCCTTGCCGTAAGTTCTGAGCACATCGAGGAGGGGCAGTTTTTCGCTATGGCGGCGCCGATTGTCACGCCAGACATGATCATAGAAAAAATTATGGAAATAAAAATACTCCAGATGCTTGAATTCGCTGCGTGCCGCGGAAAACAGCTCTTCGCAGCCTTTGACATACGGATACATAGATCCACCGACATCGAAGAACAACAATATCTTGGCCGCGTTGTGGCGCTCCGGAACGAACTTGATGTCCAGGAAACCGGCATTGCGCGCCGTGGATCGAATCGTGTCGTCCAGGTCCAGTTCCTCCTCCGCACCCTCTCTTGCGAACTTGCGCAATTTTCGCAGCGCGATCTGCAAATTCCGGGTGCCCAGAGTCAGATCATCGTCCAGATTCCTGAACTCCCGGCGATCCCATACCTTTACCGCACGCTGATTGCGGGATCTATCCTGGCCAATGCGAACACCCTCGGGATTGAAACCGTGAGCACCAAATGGCGAGGTTCCGGCGGTTCCGATCCATTTCCTGCCGCCCTGGTGGCGCTTTTCCTGTTCCTGCAGCCGTTGACGCAGCGTTTCCATGAGCCTGTCCCATCCGCCCAGGGCCTCGATGCCCCGTTTCTCGCTTTCGCTCAGCAGAAGTTCAGCCTGTTTGCGCAACCAGTCTTCCGGCAGTTCGCCAACAATTCGATCGAATGATTCCCCGGAACCCTTGAAGTGCGCCCCGAATACGACGTCGAACCGATCGAAGTGGCGTTCGTCCTTAACCAGCGTTGCCCTGGCCAGGAAATAGAACTCCTCGACATCGAATCCGGTCACACGTTCACGCAGTGCCCGCAGCAGCGTCAGAAACTCGGTAATGGATACCGGAATGCGGGCGCGACGAAGTTTTTCGAAGAACTCAACGAGCATCGCGCCGATTCAGGAAAACCAGCCGTTCGAACAGGTGGACATCCTGCTCGTTCTTCAGCAGTGCGCCGTGCAGGGGCGGGATGACGGTACGCGGTTCCTCCGACCGCAGTGCTTCCAGGGGAATGTCCTCCGCCACGAGAAGTTTGATCCAGTCCAGCAGTTCGGAAGTAGAAGGTTTCTTTTTCAGACCAGGCACTTCGCGCAGATCGAAAAACACCTCCAGAGCGTCCCTCAACAGGTCCTTTTTGAGCCCGGGATAGTGGACATCGATGATGGACTGCATGGTATCCCGATCGGGAAACTGGATGTAGTGAAAGAAACATCGGCGCAAAAACGCATCCGGAAGCTCTTTCTCGTTGTTGCTGGTAATCACCACAACCGGGCGATTGCGGGCTTCCACACGTTGGCTGGTTTCGTACACAAAGAACTCCATGCGATCCAGCTCCAGCAGCAGATCGTTGGGGAACTCGATATCGGCCTTGTCGATCTCATCGATCAACAATACCGGCTGTTCCTCACTTTCGAACGCCTGCCATAGTTTGCCTTTTTTTATGTAGTTGGCGAT
>CAMYOI010000511.1:3399-4452 GCA_947259955.1 uncultured Gammaproteobacteria bacterium | reverse complement strand
CTCCAGCTCAGACAGCATCTTGTCGGCATCGAATTCATCCGTTTCAGCATAGACTGAAGAGGCCAGCAAACACAGAGCCGCAACGGCGGCGCAACAGATTCTCATAAACGTCATAGCATTGTTCTCATTCAGTTTCATAAATGGTCGTCATCCTTTCATGCGGCCTTGGCTTCGACCGGATGCATATGCACATCCTGCTGCGGGAACGGAATGGATATGCCGTTTTCAGCAAAGGCCAGCTTGATCCGTTCCATCATCGCGAAACGGACGTCCCAATCCAGGTCCCCGGCTAAGCCATCCGGCCCACCGAACTGACGGGTTCGGTTTGGTGCTGAATCGTGACCAGACTGGTGATTGATACCACCAGTCTGAGCCCCGGCTTGCGGTGGCAACGATGCCGCGACGATTACCGAAAGCACAACGGTACCAATCAACCGCTTTGGCCACTTGTTTTCCATAATCTCTTTCGTATGCGGGGGACTTTTAGAGCGCCAACCGCCCGCGTAAACCCAACACCCAAAGTCGATCTTCGTCGGGGTTAAGCGCAGGATCGATGAGTAATTGCAGGTCAGGGGTAATGGCAAAATTCTGAGAAAGCTGCAGGCGGTAGAATGCCTCCATGGTGAATTGGTCGCTCAGGCCGGGTCCGACGCCAGTCTCTGACGGTCGGCTCCAGTTGAGTCCAATTCCCGCTAGGTCCTTGCGGCCTGCCATGTAAAAACCCAAACCGGTACCGATGGAACGCTCCCACAGCGCGCCGCCATCCTCGGCATAGCCAAGGCGGAGAAAAGGCATCCACTTATCGTCGATGAATTTGCTCGCGGAAAAGGCCAATCCCCAGCCATCCGGAACGCCTGCCGTTTTACGTTCATCGGCGTGCCAGTACGTAAGGTGAACATTGTCCAGATAGATACGGTCTTGTGACGGGGTCCAGCCGACTTCTATGTGTTTGAAATATTCCGAGTCATCAAAGAACGAGCTGAAGAAGTCTTCAGGTTTGGTGGGATCGCCGTTGGTATCCGCCAGACCGCCAACCATGTAGATTTTGTCCGT
>CAMYOI010000511.1:0-3387 GCA_947259955.1 uncultured Gammaproteobacteria bacterium | reverse complement strand
TGAACGAAGTCCAGGGATTGACCAGGCCATAGACGTTGACGTAGTCGGTCGCGTCGACGACGCCGATGTTGAACGCTAACCGCCCGTCGTTGAACTTCTGCTGCCAGTACAGGTTGGTCAGCGCCCAGTCGATGTCACTGAATGGAGCCGCGGTCAGTCCAGCATAGCCGATCTCGAAGCCCAAGCCTTGCGGGGCGATGCCGCTGCCCAGGCGATGGCGGTTCTCCACTTTGTACACGATGCTGCCCGGACTGCTGCCCCCACGATTGAGTACCGTCCAAGAACCGAATAACCTGAAGATTCCGCCGGCTGCATCGTCCTCGCTTCCGGCGCTCTCACTGGCGCCCTGGTAAAGTCCGGTATAGTCAAAAGAGAAGGCCAGGCCGTGTTTCTCGTTGATCCTGGCCTTCCAGTCGAAGTACGGCTTCAGGGTCTCCTGTAAGCCTTTAAAGCGATACCCTTCTCGCCGGTCGTCTTCCTCCAGTGTGCCACCCACACTGCTCGGACCGCCGAAGCGGGGGACGTCGTCGTAGCCGGACTTGCAGAGGGTGTCCTGTTTGCCTTGCCCACTTGCAATACTCGACACGCCCAGCAGCAACGACACTGCGGCTGCACAAATTACATGTGTCTTATTCCTGGTAAACACCACTGTTTCTCGAATATGCGTGATTTAGCTGAAAAAGGGCGCCGTAGCTAGCGCACTTCTGACAGAAAGATTGAGACCTAACTTTATTGATCCAAGGTATTCTTATACATCTTCCCATCCTTCATGATGACACCGATATTTTTTGCGGGATCAACCAGCAATTCAATG
This sequence comes from uncultured Gammaproteobacteria bacterium, assembly GCA_947259955.1. Classification (GTDB taxonomy): domain Bacteria; phylum Pseudomonadota; class Gammaproteobacteria; order Arenicellales; family JAANXG01; genus JAHEKE01. The sequence continues at coordinate 2,573 of CAMYOI010000511.1, read as the reverse complement.
TCCTCAAGCGGATTGCCCTTAACCACCAAGATGTCCGCATAAGCGCCCGACTGAATAATGCCTAAAGGGCCATCCAAATAGGGATTCATCATCGGTCCAGACATCGCGACGAGCGCGCCATTAACTGAAGTCGCCTGTTTAAGAATTTCGACTGGCGTAAAATATTTTGCCCGCGCTTTGAATTCCAGTGACTGTTGTGCAAAAGCAGCGTTGTTTGGCCCAAAAAAGTCCGTACCAAAGCCTATTTTGACGCCATACTTTTTGGCCAATTTCACTTCATTTTCCATACCGGCGATGATCCGAGCACCCTTGGCTTTTGTCTCCGGGGTCGGCCACGCAAAGGCCAGTTCCTCAGGCGTAAAGAGGCCGACAGCCAGGCTGGGAACCAGGAAGGCATCCTTCTCCTTTAAGAGCTTCATGGCGTCATCATCGATCAACATGCCGTGATCAATGGATTTAACCCCAGCTTCAAGAGCAATGGTTATCGCTTCGGGGGTGTAGATGTGGGCCATCGCATACGACCCTACTTTCTCGGTCTCAACCACGATTGCCCTTATTTCTTCCGGGGTGAATTGCAACCCGTCCAATGGATCATAAACCGTAGCTACGCCGCCGCCAGCCATAATCTTGACATGAGACGAACCCCGCCGGAAAATTTCCCGCGTGGCCTTCTGTACTTCCGGCACGCCGTCGGCCAAAAGTCCATATCCCAAGAACGCTTTTGGGTCAGGCACGCCCATAAAATGATAGTTGGGCTCGGTAAGGCCGCGGATATCGAAATGCCCACCGGTTTGGCTGACGGGTGGGCCGGCAGCATAGATACGTGGGCCGACTACATGTCCGGCGTCAATAGCTTTTCTTAAGCCGTTTACCGGGCCACCTGCATCGCGGGCTGTGGTGAAACCACGCATGAGCATATGACCAGCTTCCGCGCCTGATTTGGCTCCTAAATACATCCAGTCGAGTTCATTGCGAATCTGGAAGACATCACCATGCAGCGACAAATGTGCATGTGCCTCAATCAGGCCGGGTATTAGCGTATTACCACCACCATCAATAACCGTAGCTCCCGGAGCATTTATCTTGCCTGCAGATACCTGCTTGATCAGATTACCTTCGATTAATACGCTGGAAAGCGCTTGTGAACGGGTATCGCTCGTGCCATCCCAGACATAAACATTAATTATTAGTGTTTGTGCTGGTGTCGTTTCGTCTTGCGCGATGGCTCCGAAACAAAGGACACAAATGGCTACTGCCACAATGAACTTAGCTTGTTTCAGCATCTTCTCTTACCTCTCCTCAAAATATCAGTATGTATATACAGGGTTAGCGTGCGAACGCAGATTAGCAAGACACGCTGCGCGATGCTTTACACTTTGTATCAGGACCTAACAATTGTGGACGCAAAGTGTAAATTATAAGGATATCAATCCTAATATGGGGCTATAGTACTGGCACATGACAGATGCAGCGAAACAGCAAAACTCAGCCCTGCCCCTTGTCCGGTTGGGTTTAATCCTGCCATTCGTAGAGGAACTGGATCGGCGACGCATCAACACAGATGCGGTTCTAGCAACCAATGGTCTGACAAGGCAGACGGTGATCGATACGAGGGTGTTTGTTCCCGCAATCGTCGTACACCGTTTTCTTGAGGATGCTGCGCATGCTGCGAGTGATCCTCACCTGGGAGTGCGCATCGGCGAAGATCTGGACCTGTCGACGTGGCCACCTTTTATCGATGCCGTCACGCATTCCAGTATGCTGATTGATTTTCTGGCACGGTTTATTCAGGCGGCCAAAGACGAGGCCTCCTCTGCCCATCACTCGCTCGAGATCACCCAAGACTATGCACGGTTCAAAGAGACTCGCATCAGCACCCCAGATATCGCGCCTGCGCAGAACGATGCATTCACTGCAGCTTTCACGCTCAATCTGATCCGTCGCGGCGCTGGACAGGACTGGGATCCAAAGGATGTGATTGTCAAAGTATGTACTCCGGAAGTCATACCGGATCATTACCTGGGCGTGACCGTTGTCGGCGGCGACCGGTTGGGTATGGTCGTTCGTTTTCCTTCTCCATGGCTTCTGCATCCACTCGATCAAAAAAGGCTTATTAAATCCATAAATCCCAATTTACAGAGTCTTAAACCGCCCCGCGACTTTATCAACGTTCTGAGATCCATGCTCACCCTTCACCTGGATAGAACTGATCTGAATGTCGATTACGTCGCACGGTTGTTTGGACTCAGCAGGCAGTCTCTGCAACGGAAACTCAAGGCAAGCAGCACAACCTTCTCTAAGGAAATCGCTGCCTTGAAGAGGAACCGAGCTTGTGATGACTTGGCCAGAACCAACAAGTCAGTCTCGGAAATTGCAGCTTCGCTGGGGTTCAGCAGTGCGGTTAGTTTTAACCGCGCCTTTAAATCATGGACGAATGAATCTCCAAGTGATTATCGCAAGAGCCATAGGGATAGTGGTACGTAATTGAACGACAGGTTTTGGCCGAAAGCAATGGGATGGACTTCTCCTCACCCTAACTTTAGGAGCGTCTATGCGCCAGAATGGGAAGTGCA
>CAMYOI010000510.1 GCA_947259955.1 uncultured Gammaproteobacteria bacterium | reverse complement strand
AAAATGCCAACTACAGAAATTTCTTGGATAGCTACTTTGCGCTAAAATGGGCCTAATTCTCCCCAAAAGGCGAGGGACCCGCGCCAGTCAATAAAGAGGAGAAATCAACGTGTAATGGGGGATGATCTGAATTTACCGGACAAGGGCCGAAACTCGGCGTAAAAAAAACGTGATCGGGAGCCGGTTATGAAAACACTGTTACGCAGTCTGGGCATAGTCATGGCTGCACTGGCCTTGGTGCCGTTCGGGGCCAATGCTGAACTGTCGGAAGATACTCATATCACGCGCGACGACCATACGCGACTGGACATCGAACGCGCTACATTCGATGAGTTCAAGCGATTCTACGATGCTGGATATCCGCCGGCTTCGGTGATGCTTCAGGGTGCCTCGCTGGGTATGAGTCTGGAAGATATGGTGTATCTGGCGGTGATGTCAGACCCGGATCGGGCCGCTGAGTTCTATACCACCGCGGTGGACCTCATGCCATCGTTGCCGGGCTGGGTGTGCCGAACCGGGAACGTCAGTGATCGCTACGCCAACTACTTTACAACCGAACAGCTGGGTTCACCGGCCTCTATCCGTGCAATCGCCGATGAATGGTTCGACAACGCGCGCGTACTAGCGCCTTTCCCGGACTGGAAACAAAACCAGGCGCATGTGAACGCATCCGTTTCAGAGTTAACTAGCTTGGCCGATGCATCGAAATACTGGTATAAACCTGGAGGCGATCGCGGCTCTCCGATTTTCGTTTCCTTGTACCGCGATATCAGGGAAATCGTGGTTGGCGGTGTCGACGCGTTAAGAGCAGCGCAGCAATCGGGTAGATCATCGGTCCCGGCTGTCGTGGTCTACAACCACAGCTTTCAACGGCCGCTCAGCCGCTACGGTGCGGAAGCATCCGTCACCGAAATCGCGAATGAATTTTTTGACAAGCGCATCGAAATCACGGCGGTACCGGCCTGGGAAGCCGGGGACTTCCACATGCAGGCTTCGGTCGCTGACTTGATGGCACTAGTCAATACCGAAGTGAACCGGGGTGTTAGGCAAGACAAGTCAACCATAGAACGAAAAATCAGCGAAAATGGCGGCGTCGTTACCGCTCCGCTGCTTGTGACACTACTTCGAACCGGGACCGGGCAGGTTTGGATCGACAGCCCCGCAACGCTCGAGGTTGCCAACAGCATGGGCGTATCCGAAGTGCCCGTCACCCTGTTCTACCAAGACATCGACCGGCAGCCCTGCGGTGCCCCCAGCGCCTGTGAGGCGCAGATTTGCGGCGCCGCGAAAGCCGCGGGTGGGATTGTGCAGTGTGAAGCCGACAGCGGCCAATAACGAACGCGGGTTGGCATGACCAAAATCGAAATCAAGGCATGCCTGCGAGCAGGCGCGGCGTATGCCTTGGTCGTTTTTGCATCAGGTATCTTATCGACCGGCGTCGCTTCCGCGCAAAATGATGGTGGCGTCGGCAGTGCGACTCCGGTCTATGGCATTCCGCCCTCGGCAAATACCCAGCAGGCACTCGAAGACCCGCGTGGAGTGATCGAAGGGATATTTTCGGGCTTCTTCGCTTCCCTCGGTGTGGCGATCGCGCGCACGGACAACGTCAACCGCGTGCCGTCACCGATCGAAGACAGCGATACCATCACCGCCTTTACACCCCGACTGGCATATCGAACCGGTCTGGGCAGGCATCAGGCAGTGATCGAATACACGGGATTCGCGGAGCGCTACCAGGACTTCGACAATCTGGATTCCGTGGACAATACGCTGCGCGGGATCATTGATTTCGATTTCACCGAGAAACTGGACGCCGGTATTTATGCCCGCTGGGCCGATGTCAACGAGCGGCGGGGCACGCCGGGTTCCCAGGTCCTTCAGATCGACCCGAACGAGGTCGAAATTGCGGACTTCGGCGCGAATCTCCGGTACGGAACGCGTGCCGCTAGACACATGCAGGTGCGGTTTGGTGCCAATGTCGAAGACTGGCGTTATCAGAACAACAACCAGGAGTTCCGCGACAGGGATACCAGCGGCGCCTTTGGTGAGATCCACTACAACGTGACCGGCAAGACGTCGATTTTCCTGCTGGGCACCTACCGCGAATATGAATACATCAACGCCAACGCCACCACATCCGACAGCGAGGAAACTACCGTTCAGTTGGGCGCGGAATGGCAGGCTACGTCGAAAACACGCGGCAGGGTCAGCATCGGTCAACAGGACAAGGACTTCAAGGATCCGACGGTTGCAGACACGGATACAACGACCTACAACGTGCGCATCCGCTGGCAACCGAAATCGTACACCGGAGTCAACCTGTACGGCTCGAAAAGGTTCGAGGAAACCAATTCCCCATTGGACGATTTCTACACGAGCACGCTGTGGGGTATCGGTGTCGATCACGCATTCACCAGCCGCTGGAACGGAAACGTTTACTACAACAACATCAACGACGAATACGACAGCGGCCAAGACGACAAGTTTCGCGACTTCGGCATCGGCGTGAACTACCTGTTTCGACAATGGCTGTCATTCGGCGTAAGGTACGCGTACATCAAACGTGACTCCAACATTGCCTTGAACAATTACGAGGAAAACATTTTCGGCTTCACCCTGCAGTTGCGCTATCAGCGGCAATAATCAGTTGAATGGGGTTGATTGCACTGGGATTTCTGCAACGCTAAAGCCAAATTACGGGAACGATCGGAAATGCGGCTGAGGCAAGTTTTCGTACTTATGATTTGTACTGTTCTGTGGACTAGTACGTCAAATGCGCAGTCTGACGCGGTCGACTATCAGATTGGTGTCAGCGATGCGCTTTCCATCGATATCACTAACCTCGGTCAACGAGAGTATTCGTTCAGTATACGCGTACCGAAAAGCGGGCGAATATCCGTGCCTTTGCTGGGAGAAATCGAGGTTCACGGTTACACCATTCAACGAGCCGAAACCCTCCTCGAATCACGATTGCGGGATGGGTACCTGAAACAACCCGAAGTTACGATCACGGTCACTGAATATCGGCCCTTCTATGTTGACGGCGGTGTAAACTCTCCGGGCGCATATCCTTTTCAACAGGGTCTGACGGTCGAAAAAGCCATAGTGCGCGCCGGCGGGTTTTCCGATGTCGCCGATGAATCCCACATCACCATTTCATCAGAGAGCAGCTCCGATGGAGAAAAGCCGGTCACATTGGGGGCTCTGGTGTCGCCCGGTGACATTATCTCGATCGGCGAATCCGTCGATCAGTTCGCCGAAAAGTTTTATCTGTATGGGGCCGTAGGCCGCCCGGGATCCATAGGGTTCCGGGCCGGCCTGACGGTTGAAAAAGCCATCATACTGGCGGGAGGATTTTCCGAACGGGCATCAAAAAAGAAAATTACCATTAGGCGCGAA
>CAMYOI010000509.1 GCA_947259955.1 uncultured Gammaproteobacteria bacterium | reverse complement strand
AAAAATGGTGGGTAAGGGATCGCAATACGCCTACAACGCCAGGGATAAAAATGGCGATTTCCTCGATGGAAGCAAAGTTTATAAACTAAACATCCCAGCCAATGTGCCCGCGAAGGATTTTTGGTCCGTCGTAGCCTACGATCCGCAGACTCGCTCCGAGCTGCAAACCAGCCAAAACTTCCCAAGCAAGAACAACAAGAAGGATGACCTATCTGTGAATAAGGATGGTTCTGTTGATCTTTACTTTGGTCCCAAAGCTCCCAAGGGACATGAGAAAAATTGGATAGAAACTGTACCAGGTAAAGGCTGGATGGTACTTATTAGATTGTATGGGCCGTTAAAGCCATGGTTCGATAAGACCTGGAAACCTGGCGACTTTGAACCCCTTAAATAGAGCTGTTAATCGGGTAGCCGGGGGTATCTAACCCCCCAAAGGGCAAGGAAGGCAATTGGATCCCGAGCAGTAAAGGGGTCAGTACCCTTTACTTTATTAACTCGAAAGCCCTGCATCGCGGGGCTTTCATTTGTCCGCTTCTGGCCGTTCAGAGCCGATCGATTCAGAAATAATGGCTCTGAACAAAGCGATAATTAATCTGGCTGCTTTGTACCTTTCAGGAGTCATCGACTCCGATTGTGTTGCAGTGCGTTAGCTCCGGCCGGATGCGACCCGCTATTGGAGCCGGTCGCAACCTGATCTGGGAACGCGTGCAAATTGCCCATTAGAGACATTCACTGTCGAAAGAAGAGAATGATTTGTGCGATGCAGACCGGTTAGTCGAGAAGCGTCGAGGTCTTCATAACGGTGGAATTTAGCGAGCGCCTGATTTCCGGCCTGCCCGCCGCTTGATATTGAACCAGACTACGACATGGTCGATCAGCGGCGCGACGACGGAGACCAGCAGCAGGGCGGCAACCACGCCGTCGGGATGCGAATCGTTGACCGTGCGAATCATCACCACAAGGCCGCCGATCAGCAGTCCTTGTACCCAGCGGCCCGCGTCGGTGGAAGCGGAGCTGGCCGGATCGGTGGCGACAAATACGGCCCCAAAGGCAAAGCTGCCGAGAACCAGATGCCAGTGCCAGGGCATATCGAGGATGCCGCCGCCCACAGCGTTGCATGCCAGTACGGCCAGGATCAGGCCCAGAACCTGTGCTGTAATCAGGCGCCAGGAGACGATCTGCCTCCACAGCAGCAGCGCTGCCCCCAGCATGACAGCCAGTACGGAAGTCGTGCCGATCATACCCTGGGTCGTACCGACGAAGGCCGACCACCAGTCCATATTCCCAGCGGCGAAGGCGGCGGCGCCGTCGCGATGATAGGCGTAAAAAATACCGCTGCCGCTGTATCCGTTGACCCCCGTCCATACGGGATCACCGCTCAACGCCGTTGGGAACGAGATCCGTATCACGGCCGCCCCTAAAAGCGCGGGATTGAGGAAGGTCTTGCCGTCACCGCCGAAAACGACTTTACCGAAGACAACAGCGAATACCATGCCGAGCATGACGTGGAGCGGGGACGCGGCCGGCGACATGAGAAGAGTGAGTACGAGGGCGGTCAGTAAAAAGCCCCGGCGTACGGGCACGCCGCGCAGCATGAAAAACAAACGCTCGCAAACATAGGCGGATAGGATTGCGATCGCCATTACCGGCGCGACGTAAACGACTCCGGCCAGCAGGACGTCCCACCAGGACGGGTCCTGATAGTCCAGGCCCAGAAAGTATATCGCTCTGTCACTCCAACGCCAGCTCGACTCGCCCTGCGTGGCATCCAGTGCCAGCAGGTACTGATAACCGGTGTTGATTACCGCGGCAGCGATGACCGGAACAAGCGCAAGGACCTGGGTCGTTTGAATCCGCAATAGGTCTATCGCCGCCCGCACATGGGTGGCGCCTGTTGTAGGCCGCATCCGACTCACTTCATTTCCTTCTGTAGTTGCTGGAGGATCTCGCGCAGCAGCCCGCCGTAATCGGTTTTCGACGGGCAGGCGTAGGTGAGCAGCGCCAGGTCCTCCTCGATCAGTTCGAGTGCGCCCAGGTCCCGCGCCCGATCGATGTCACCGACCAGCAGCGCCCGCATCAGCGGCGCCGCCAGCACGCCGGGCGGTGACAACCTGTCCAGCATAGGGATCGGGATCAGCGGGCCAGGGCTGCCGTTCAGCGCGGTGTCGAAAGCGTCGTCAAGTCGCTCCTCCTGCTGCGCCCGGTTGATGTCCCGCAAGACCGTGATCTGGCGGTGGCGCAGGCCGAGAAAGGCCTCGGCGCCGTACGCCGAGTGCCCGGAAAGGGCAGAACCAGAGATTACTCGCACCGGCCCAGGTTCCAATTCGTTACGGACCAGCTCATCGGTCGAGGCGCCCAGGGGTACGACCAGTGTGCGCGGTTTTATCACGGGTGGTCCCGCCAGCGTGATGGTGCGCTCAAGCAGGGGTTCTCCGGTCTTGATCAGGTGTCCGAGCGCAATCACGTCCTGGTAGCCGATATACCATACCTCGCCCCCGTCGAATCCGATCGAGCACAAAAAATGGATATGGGTGCCCGGCAATCCGGCTGGATGGGGCCCGCCAAACTCGGCCCGCTGGAGGCGTTGCGGCGGCTCGCAGGGAATGTCCGCGCCGGGCGTTTGACACAGGAAAATGGGGCCCTCGTACAACGTACAGAGCGCTTCCGCGCCCGCCACGAACTGATCGGCATATGAAGTAATAATGGCTGCAGGGTCCGGGGCAAGCGGCTCGGTGTCTATGGCCGTGATCAATAAAGCCAAAGGCTCCTTGTCCGGATCGGGGATGTTTCCAAAGGGCCTTGTTCTCAGCGTCGTCCACAGCCCCGAGGCCAGCATCAGGCGGCGCAGCGCGTGCTTGTCGCGTTTTACCGGTATGTCGAATGCCAGGCATGCCCAGTCGTCCGGAACCGCGGCAACTTCGATCGACCGCACCGATCGCCGCCGGCCGCGATTGACCGCGCTGACGGTGCCGCTGAGCGGCGCGGTAAACACGATGTCCGGGCGGTGCCGGTCCCGGGCCAAGGCTTCGCCAGCACGAACCCGATCGCCGACTTCAACCGCGAGGTTAAACCTCACACCGAGATGATCCCGCCCCAGCAGACCCGCCGTCGCCACTCGCTTGTCCTCCATGACCGCTGAATCGGGTTCCTCACTGAGCTTGAGATTCAGCCCTTTTCGTAGATCTATGCGCACGGTCGATCAGAAGCCCGTTTGTTCGAATGCAGGAAGAATAAACTACAGTCTGCGGGGGGCAAAGGCGCCAAACAGGCCTTGCGCCACTGCCAGCCGCGATAATTCCGGTCGCTCTGTGGTTAAGGCACGTAGACGCGCCGGTGCTCGCCTGCGGCAAATGCTATCGGATTGTTGTTGAGTACTTCGGTGGAGTTGACGACGTGGTTTCCAACCATCG
>CAMYOI010000508.1 GCA_947259955.1 uncultured Gammaproteobacteria bacterium | reverse complement strand
GCTTCGCGGGTATTATCCCTTGCCCAGACCGCTGCCAGCCCCGCGGCGCCCAACTGCCAGGTTGTGACGATCACATCGCCGGTCTTCTTGTCCTTCAGGAACGGCAATGAGGTCCGCTTGGCCGAGGGCTCCTCATTCGGAAGCTTGCCGAAGTAGTTCTCCTCACGGGTGGTGGTCAGGCTGACGTGGCTATCGGTGCTGCCGACCATCCCGTACTTGTAGGGATTGACGCCAAGCTTGTCCTCCAGCCGGATCCCATTCAAAAGTGTCGAACGGGCGTATTCGTACTGCAGCATCCCATCTTCCTTGGGGTTCCCCATGGAATCGCCAAAGTCCCAGGTCTCGAAGTCCGCGAACTCGTCTTCCGGCGAAAGGAGAGGATGCGCCTCGCCGTCGCCTTTCTCCTGGGTGGCCTCCATCAGGGGTTCCCAGCGCGCGCGGCGCTCGGCGTAGTCCCTGGTCATAGCCTGACCCTTGATGAGCTCCGCGTACATCTGGCCGTTGCTGATGTTGCCGTTGTGGGGGATCGCCAGGGCCCGGCCGCCGGTGTTCTTCTCATATGAGGCCAGGAACTCCCAGAGCTTCTCGGGATCTCCGCTATCGAAGGCGCTGAAGGGGAGGATCTGTTTCACCCGATCGGGTCCGTCGCGAAAGATCACACAACGGTGCAGGTTGGCGCCTGCCGGGCCCGAGCCGCCTTTCCCGCTGCTGACCGTTGACCATTCGTAGCCGTTGAGAGCGGTGAAGGTACCGGGCTCGTTGTATTTCGAGGCAATGTCAACGACATCGTCCCAGACCGAACGTTTGACCTGGGGGTTATCGAATTTCGGTACGCCGGAAACGAAGTCGTTCTGCATGTCTACGACTGCCGCCCAGGCATCCTCCGGGCTCCCCTGCATTTGCGCGTACCACTGCTTGCCGATGTCGGTTGCCAGCAAGGTGGGGTCTGCCTCAGCGAGAAGCTTGGCGATGCCGAGATATTCCGCGTGGTCCGTGACCACCAGGAAATCCAGCGGCCGGACCAGTTTTACCGGCTGGCCGCCGTTGGACGTGATCACCTCACCTCGCGCCAACCGGAAGCTTACGTCCGGGCCGCTTGTGTTCCCGATCAAGCCGCTGTCCACGGACAACGAGGTATGGTGGTGCATATCACCGAAGAGCACCCGCTGCGGGAAGTGTTGCTCCACGTAAGGCGAATAGGGTTTCGGCTGTTCGACCACCTTGCCCTTGTCCAGCGTTCCAGTATCTTGTGCCAGGGTCGGAGCGCCCAGTACGGCCAGTGCGATAGCGGAAAATGCCAAGATTGATTTCGTCAGTTTGCCGTAATTCATTTCGGTTCTCCTCCTCGCATTCAGGCCTTGTCCTGATGTTATTCCTTAAACTGAGCGAATCTATCTATTCCTCGAATTCGACGTTTGTTTCGGCCCCGGGGTCAATACTGGAGACCACGTAGACGACGCTTGTCCCCTGCTGTTGTGGCGTGTAATAGATGCCGCCGCAGTAATAGCTCGGGACCCCGGCGTACATCACCGTGGCGCCACCGCAACCGTAAGGCAGGGAGTACATCGACGTTCCGACCGCCACCCGTCTGCGCGTGCGGCGGCGGGTCCTGCGGTGAACACCGGCCACGCTGGCCGGGGTGGCCGGGCGTCCTAACCTGGCCAGGGCCAGTGTGCTGAAGGATGCAATCCCGGTGCCGATGGCCAGGTTTCCCAGTGAGCGTAAGAGGTCTCTGCGTTTCATTTGCCTGTCCTTTCTTCCGGTTTTACTCACTGCCGACGAACCTGATCTCTTGAGCCCCTTCTGGCGCTTTGAAATCAAAGATTTTCGGATCGAGATCGGCGGCGGCCCATTCCAACAGGGCGGTGTGACGTGGCGAGCCACCCTCCCATTTCATCGTCATGGAGATCTTCCGTGGAGCCGGGTTATCCCCTTCCTCCACCCACAACTGCAGATCGATTTCGGCGCCGCGGACAGCGAGGTGGTGACAGTCCACACCGCGAATCCGGCTCTTGTCTGAAAGGTAAAGTACCGTGTCCTGGTCCGATATCAGCCCAATCGCTGAATCAGCGAAGAGAAATTCGCTCAGCGGCGTCTCAAGGTCAAGTTCATCCAGCGCATATTGCATGGCGTTTTCAATATCCTCAGGCACCTCGGCTCGGGCGTAGAAATTGTTCTCCGTATTGAATATCGTGAGATTGCCTTTGTGAATGTAGATTTTCCTGGTGTACAGCCCGTCAAATTTTTCCACGTATATCGAACCGGGTCGGTCGATCTTGATCGTAAGTTCCGATGGATTGGCCACCAGGAGCCCGGCATTCAGCCTGGCATCCGCAAAAACCTCCCCCTTGATGATTAACTGGTCCATCGATTCGGTATAGGCCGCCATCCGGGCCAGTACGTCCAGGGCTCTTGGATCTTTCTGGTTTTCCGCGGCGCTGGCAATGTTGCTTGACCCGGCAATGATCAACAGCACCATGGCTGTGAGTTTCACTCCAAATTTCATAGGTAACTCCTTTATCCCAAGGTCAAAGGCGCTCTCGGAGGACTACGATCAATTCAGCTTCCATCACGCCGGGAAGGGAGCCGGTTATATTGCGTTTGGAAAAGGCTAAGATTGATTTCGTTAGTTTGCCGTAATTCATTTCGGCTCTCCTCCCCGCGCCTATCCGGACACGCCTGCTCCAATACTTTCTCACACAGAATCGCAACGAATATCGAAAATGCGCAACGTCGGATAGAATTAATGGCATGTATGACGCAAGTCACAACTACATCAGAACGGCTCGCTTGACTGACATACTCGATCTGAAGCGGGTCGCACGTGGCGTCAACATGGAGATCACACAACTCGATGCGGGCTCTTTCGAGAGCGATGTTATTCAGCTGAAGGTCCGCAATGTTCTGGCAAGCCTGATAACGTCGAACCGACGCCTTCGATTACGGGGCAACGTGAGTTTCCTCACCCTTTCGTTTGCATCCGTGAATTCAGGCCTTCCAAGTTGGCGTGGCATCCCCGTAACACCCGGTGACGTCCTGGCAGCCAAAGCGGGTGAGGAGTTCGACCTCGTCGTCCCGCCCGGAGTCGAGGCTTATTGCGTCTCGGTAATCGGCGATGCCGAAGTCACCCTCAGGCATCTCGGAGGACCGGTACTCGCCACGAAACTCTCTGGCACGGCTCACCCTATTCCCTGCGACCCCGACGCCGTTCGGGAGCTGGAAGGCTGGTTACCGGAACAATTTGACGGTTTCGGAGGTGACTCCAACATTACAAATGGATGGGCACTGGTCCTCGAACAGAGGTATCTCCGTAGACTCGCGGCGTGCATGCGTGCCGGAACACCATCATCGAGCGACGGCGATTCAACCATCTTGTCAAGGATCAGTGTCGTGCAGCGCGTCGAGCAACATC
>CAMYOI010000507.1 GCA_947259955.1 uncultured Gammaproteobacteria bacterium | reverse complement strand
TAATAGGCGGCCCAGCGTGGCATCGAGCTTCAAGGTGCCGGCCTTTTGATCACCGGCAAGCACCGTATCCGCCACAAGCTTGACTGTAGCGGAAGCATCGGGTCCGCGATAATCAAATGCAACGTTCGCGTTGCGTAAAGCAGTGCCTGCGACTGACTTGTCCCCCGCCAGAATCAACTCTTCAATACGTACAGCCGCCTCGGCTTGCAGTTCCGCCAAAGAGAACGCAGCCAGAGGCATGTCGAGTCGAGAGAGGCTAATCTCTACCGGCACCGGTTTTCCCAGCATCGCCTGACTCGGCTGACTGGTAGCGAGTCGCTGCACCAGGCCCGGCGTGACCACCAGCCGCAGGGAGGCCGGTACGGCCAGCGTCGCCCGGCTAAAATCCGCGGGTATGGTCGTGTCGATCCGACCGTTCATCCCCTCGCCGGAGAGCTGCAGCTGCGCACTGATGGGCCCGAGCTGGCCTTTTGCATCTAAGCCAGTCGTCGTGTCGACGCTCACCTGCAAAGGTGAGGCATTGAGCTCCGCGAGCATCCCTGTTTTCGCTTCGATCACCAGAGCTGAGCCGCTGAGTCGAATAGAGGACAGAGAATCAGCCTTAAAATCGAGGCGCGCGTCTGCCACGCGAAGCGTGTCGAAATTGGGAATGTCTGACAACTCCAGCTGATCGCTGGATAAAGAGGCTTGAATCTTTGTTTTTGCGGGCTGGAACATCGGCTCGCCCGCCGCAGGGCGAGGCGCCGAAAAGTCCCGGATCTCGAGCACAAGTCCGGCCGGTTGCCGCAGTGCGAAGACCAGGTCCTCTCCCCATGTTTGGCGGACAACTTCCGGTGACATCAGGTATTGGATATTTGCTGGTTTGGTCAGGACAATCGAGTCGGTGATCGAGAGCATAATGTCTTCTGCTTTCAGCGGTCCGGCATCAACGCTCAGCATGCCGTCGATCTGATCCGGCCCGCTCGACTTTACCCGGGCACTCAGATCGACTTTGGGGCCCAATAGGCTGACCAGAAAGCCGTTTTGGCGGGCGAGTTGATCGATCAGCAATGTGGGTAAATTTGACAGATTTACCTCCACATCGGCACGCAATTTGTCCAGCTGCAGAGTGCCCTGCCGATCGATCAGCTGATCCAGTTTTGCCTGCACCTCGATCTGCCCCGGTTTGCTCTGCGCTATGGCCTCGCCACCGAGCGTGATGTCGGCCCTTTCGGACAGGCGTTCACTGTTGACCGTAGCGTTTAGACCGCGAATTGTGACATCGCCGAGTTCACGCGCCCCGGTCAGGGCGATGGGTTTCTCTGCTTCGACGCCGCCGCGTAAGGCGATGTCACCCAGATTGAAATCAGAGATGGACAGATCTAATCGTTCTGCTTTCAGATTCAACGGGAATGCCTCGACTAAATGCAGTGCGGCTTCGTTCTCGGCTGATGTAGCGAGTTTCTGGAAGAAGTCAGGTGTGACCACAAGGCGTACCAATGCGGGTTGCGTCAGCGCAAACCGACCCTGGTTTACTTCCGCAATGATTCCAGCCTGGATATTTGGTGAGTCGGCGGCGACTGTGACATTTTGCGTCTGCGCCGTGCCGGATGCCTGGATCTTGAGGTTCGCGCGGTTGCCCACGCCGGCGCGGAGCAGACCTTTAAGTCCAAGCATACCGTCGACACCGTCAATAGGCAGTTCTTTAACGTTCGCTTCCAGGTTTCCTGTCGCGGTTTGCGGGGTGAAAGCACCGTCAGGTGCAATCATGCCTTCCACCTGTCCCGTTATATTGAATTCCCCCGTCTGGTCGCCCTGACGACTGCGTCCCTCGAGGGCGACGTCAAGCGTGCGCTCCGTCGGCTCCACCCGCACCGTTCCCGCCAAACCCTCAAACACTACCGGCTCGGCATTCGATGGTGTCACCGTGATGTGCGCGTCGCTGAGTTTGATATTGCCGGTGAGCGGGATTAGTATGGGGGTGGCTTCGGATGTCGAAGGCGTGTTAGGCTCAAGTGCCTGGGTCAGATTGTTTGCCCCCGACGCATCGACCGTGAGTTCAGCGATCAACCCGTGGATCGTGGTACGGCCGAGGCTCAGTTTTCTTTGTATCGCTTTAAGCAGCGTCAGTTCGGTAGAGAGTTCTTCCAGACGAACGACCCTTTTCCCTGTAGGATCCATGATCTCCACCCCGCGGATACTCTGTCCGCTGAGCCAACTCAGTGATAGAGCGTCTATGGCCACCGACCCACGGACGGTATCGTTGATCACTCCCAGCGCCACACCTCGACCGAAGGCGGTGGAGAGAATGCTCGGAATGAGCGCGGTCAACAGGCCCAATGCGACCAGCAAGCCAAGCAGGCCGTAGGTCAGCCACTTACGTCCGCGCGAGGGAGTTGGCGCAGCTTTTGCAGAATCGTTATTCGCTGATGAAGGAGGATTAATCATCAAAATTTGTATAGTTAAAAGCTATTTATCAAAACATACAATAATCACATACAACAAGCGACTAAGACAATCAAATTAATAATAATTAACGCTACGTTCGTTCCTGGCCGTTCAAGGGAAAAATACTCGCTCAGACCAAAACAGCCTGCGTGGCCCTTATCGACCGTATGCTCCTGCCGACGAATAACTTACAAGAAAATGCATGTATGTGGGGACTACGATCCCTCCGTTCGTTCATTTTATTGAATATGAAGCCGCTCAAAGTATCGCTTATGCACAGATGTTTACATCGGTCAGTTTCTTCATTTCGTTGATTGCCAACAGACTCTCAGAATAGAAAAAATGTTGACTGGTATCAAACTATCAGACTTTATGCAACTCAAAATGCAACCTTCGTTTATGGAAAAGTCGGCACTAATGCAAACTGAAAAAGCGCGACACAGGGCGCACGATTCTGATTCAACCGCGTTTCGGTGCTGTCTGTCGCTGTGGGAGTTCGTGGTCTATGGAGTTGGCCTGATTCTGGGCGCGGGCATTTACGTACTAGTAGCAGCGCGGCGGGCATCGCCGGACACATGCTGTGGCTGTCATTTGTCAGCGCTGCCATCATCGCCGGGTTTATTGCGCTGAGCTACGCTGAAATACCGACGGTCCACAATGTATCCGTCAACTGCCGGTGGGATTTGGAGCGGTGGAGTGCATAATTTTCTGCGTTGAACAGACAGCAATCGACCAAGCGGGCAAAGCTCTAAAGAATACGCCGCCCAGGCAACCAAAAGGTCAGTCTTGGCAACCGTCGAACAGTCCAATTCGCTTGCTTCGATCAAACGGCAGGCATTTAATAGTTACATCGATCATGCAATTAAAAACTACTCAGGTTTCGTTGTCGGAATGAGCCATCTCAACTCTGTTGCGTCCATATTTTTTTGCACGATAGAGCGCATCATCGGCTCGACCTAAAACCTTTTCGAGAGTTTCTGAGCCGACTTTGCTGATAGCCAGGCC
>CAMYOI010000506.1 GCA_947259955.1 uncultured Gammaproteobacteria bacterium | reverse complement strand
ATCAAACATTCTTCGTTCCTTAAAAGTGAGGTAGGCCAGGCCCTGTCCTGGCCTGGCCTACGTGTGACTTATTCAATCAATTAACCAATTCGATTTCACTTGGACGCCAACCTCGCCGGAATTTCGTTGGAATATTTCATTTTGGGTTCCTGTGCCTGGACTGACGTTGTTACGGTACGCTCATCCTGCCCCCTGGCCTGTCGGCAAGCCGGATGCGTCCTTTTCGTTGGGTTACTGTTCCTACTTCTGCTCGGGTGGCTGCTTGAACAGAGCCACCATTCGGGCCGCTAGTTCTGCCTGCAACTCGTCGGCCTTCACCAGTTGTTCTGCCGATAGCGTTTTGCTCAAGTCGGCGCGAACGTTCCTCCACTGGCGATCCATGCTGCGTTTCATGCTCTCACGGGCTGCCGCCAAGCCCACGCTTAGGGCCTCGTCCAGGATCTCTCCGGTCGTCTCGACATCCTGACGAAGGATGGGTTGGATCTTGGCCGCTTGCTCGGGGGTTGCCTTCAGCTGGGTCGCCATCTGGTTGATGCCTATGTTGATGGTGCCCTCGATCATCTCCCCCTTCGTCTTCTGTAAGAATCCCTTCACTTCCTGGCCGGCGGTGTCGAGTTGCTTGCCCACCGCAGCCATCAGTTTGTCCAGCGCGGCCGCCTGCGGCCCTTTTTGCACCTCAGCGTTTTGCGCTGCGTCTTGCGCGCTCACCCCCCCGGTCATCATGGCGATACATACGGCAAGTCCGATGATCTGTAAATTCTTCATGGTTTCTCCTTCATTCGATTTGTGGTTTACGATTTGTGGTGCGGCCTTCCCGTTGGCACACCGGTTACTCATCCTGTTTCTTCTCTGGCTGTATGTCATAGCTCGGGAGCAGTCCCAGGCGCTGCTTCAACTCGCGGTCGAAGCCGGCGCCGAGGGCCTGGAACGGGTTGGACAACTTCTCGTAGATCCGCTCCGCCTCCCGTTCGATCTCTACCACCTCGCCCTTGATCCGCTCGGCTTCTCGTTCGACTTCCATCAGCACCAGGATGCCGATGACGAGCGATATTGCCATCACGGATGAGATGCTGAGGACGCAGTATTTGATGATCTCTACCGATCGCGCCATGCGGTTCATGGCGGCTTCTGTCTCCTGCTCCTTGCGGGCGACCGCGGCTTCCTCCTCGCGTTTCTTATCAAGTTCGCGCTGCTCCTTTGCCTGCTGCTCGCGCTCCAGCAGTTGGACCACGGCCTCACGAAGTTGGGAGTCTGTCATCTGGGCCTCTCCGGTTGTGGTCTTTCTTGTGGGTGTCTTGCCTGTTGTCTTGGCCATCACCGGCTCCTGTTCTGTGGGTTTCAGTGTTCAGCATCTTCTTGCTAACGCCTGTCTCGAAGTTCTTGTCTCACCAATTCGAGCTCGCCGGGTGTGCTTCCACTGGGGGAAACCGTGCCATCATCGTCGGCAGCTCTTGGCAGCGGAGCAGCACGAGGTGATGCAGCACATAGCGGTGCGGCAGCAAGCAGGATTCTCGCGAAGCGTGTCCCTATTTGGCACATTAGTCCAGTTTCGTGATGCGGGACGACAGCCACATCACTAACAATCAGCGATAAGTTAGGGAGCGGGCAGCCCGGGACAAAAGCAGTGTCGCTGGGCGGGGCGGGGCGGGGCGGCGGCAGCCTGCATGTCGCCCTTCACGGGTGGGGGACCGTCGCCCTATGAGATGGCGGCAAGCTGTAGCAGTCGTTCTAGCTGTGGGGCCAAATGCTCCTCTGAGCGTTCCCGAAAGGGCGATTCTTCCAATTTACACCTGCCGGATGTGCCGATCTGACCGGTTGTACGAGTTGCTAACCCCGTACGACGGCCCCTTCATCAGTGCCCAAATCGGTATGCCATGCGCAGCAGTGGAAATCGCCAGTTTTGGCAGGTGACAGTCGCCGTTTCGATCTTGTTGATTCTCTGCGATTGGGTTTCGACTGCGAAAGCGCAGGCACCCGTCGACCCGTCGACTCCCGCCGTGCAGGAGTTGCTCCGAGAAATCGACAAGCTGAAGCAACAAGTCTGCGACCTGGAATTTCGAGGCACCGAAAGGCAAGCCTGGGAAGACTCGATCACCAACAGGTTACCGGCGATAGATGATGCTCTACTGGAAGAGCGTACACCGTCGACTGAGTACCAGGACGCCGGAGCCTCGCCATGCGATGCCGACCAGCCGTTAGGTTGCGCAGCAAGATCATGCCATTGCGGATGTTGTCCATGTCAGTGCCCGCAGCCTGAGGCTCCTTGTATCGACTGCCCGCGCGTCTCAACACTCAATCCGTATTTCAACGTTAGTGTTTTCGGGGCCTTGAAAGCTGACGTGCTCTTCAACACAGCACGTCCGATTTCTCCAGGAACGCCTTACTTGCTGTTTCCCAAGTCGCCTCGAGGATTGGATGAGGCAACCTTCGATACGCACGCGCGCCAAAGTACGCTGGGAGCCGTGGTCACGGGACCGCAAATCGGTGATTGGCAAACGGGCGGTACAGTACTGGCAATGTTTTACAACGACAATGTCTTGGCCGACCAATACGGTTTCTTGCCGTTGCTGGCCTTTGGCGAATTGAAGAATCAGAAATGGCGGTTTGCGGCGGGTCTGCAGTTCGATGTATTCAACCCAGGATTACCGACGGTGCTTCCGTTTGCGGGCTTGTCCGGGTCGGGCAACTCGGGCAATGCCTTTCGCGGCCAGGTGCGACTCGAGCGTTTTCTTAATCCATCCGAGGACGTTCAGTGGACGATCCAAACGGCACTGAGCGAACCGATCGCTTCCACCATTGACCCGTTGTTTCGGCTCCTCAGTGAAGACAACGGATGGCCGAACGTGGAGCTACGTGTTGCCGTTGGGCTTGGCGCTATAGGACCCGACCAGTTGCGGCCTTTTGAACTCGGCCTCTCCGGAGTTGTGGGGCAATTGCGCAGCACGCCGCCCGCTCCTGGCAATCGCGTCGTTGCAGATGTTTGGGGAGTCGGTACCGACCTCCGCTGGAAGATCAATGAGTTCTTTGGCGTCGCGGGCGAAGGATACGTGGGCCAGACTCTCGGCACCTACAGCGGTGGAGTCCTGCAAACGGTCAACGTTGACACGTTGGAAGGTATCCGATCCGCCGGCGGCTGGCTGGAAGTCTTTTGCTTCTGGACGCCGTGCTTGCACAGCCACGTTGGCTACGGAATCGATGATCCGATCGATCGCGATGTCAGTCTCACGGGTCCCGTGCGAAACGAAACGTATTTCAGCAACTTGCTCTGGGATGTGACACAGTCCGTCCGGGCGGGATTCCACACTCAGTTTCAGTGGTCCTTTTGACCCTCCTCCAACAGACCAAGCTCCTCGGCCTTGAGCACGGCCTGACGTCGGCCCGTGACATGAAGCTTCTCGAAGATGTGCTTCACGTGCGTCCGCACGGTCCAGACCGAGATGGAGAGGGCTTTCGCGATTTCCTTGTCGTAAAGCCGCTCGGCCAGCAGTTGCAGGGTTTCGAGTTCCCGATTGGTCAACGGTTCAACATGGGGCTCTGTGCGTGACGTCCCGTCCGCGTCGGAAGGACCCGATTCAGCGACGGGAACGCTCGTCTTCGTCTGCCCCGATGACTCGTGCTCCTTTGCACTCGGGATCTCCGCAAAGGTCTCCAGCAGGCGATCGACAAAATCAATCGAGACATTTTCTAATGGTGCTCGTTGGAGCAGGCTGGCCATCGGTTGGCCCAACTCCAAAAATGGCCGGACCCATCCCCCTGACTCGGCGAGTGCCAGCGCCTCGTCAAGTGAGTTGAACGCATCATCGGTAGAGCCTTGCCTGTCCAGTGCGACGGATTGTAGGACGGCAGCTTCAATCGTTTGGCAAGTGAATCGACAAGAATCACTCACCGTGCGAATTGATTTCAGGAGTTTGGTCGCAGTTGCCAAATCTCGCTTCGAACCAGCTGTGATCAAAACTCTCGCCTGAGTGATCGCTGGGGCTTCTAGCCAGAGGAACAACGTTGAGGGTATTGCCTGTTCGTTCACAGAGCGAGCCCATTGCAAGGCTTGCCTCGAGTCGCCCCGCAACAAGGCGAGTCGCGCCTGCAACGAATCGGCCACGGTCTGGTATTGACGTTCGTTCAAGTCCCGGGCGAATTCCTGCAACACGTTCGTCGTCTCGTCGGCTTCGTTCTCCAGTTGACGGAGTTGTTGGCAGAGGGCTAAGCCTGCTAGCGTATCGACGGCCGCCCTGGGTTCCAACACGTACCTCAACTCCGCGGCATCCGCGAAATGACTGGTCGCGGCCTCAAGTTCGCCGGCATGCAAGTGACTACAAGCCTGCAAGTAACAAGCCCAGGCCTCGGTATTGCGGATTCGGAGTTTACTCGCCACTAGCTTTAGACGTTGTGCGTCGAGGCGAGAGCGACGCAGATCACCGCTGATCGAGTGAACAAAGGCTAAGCCGCCCACAAGCCTCGAGACAATCTGGTTTTCGGAAGCGCCGAAACGATCGATCCGGTCTTCTAATCCTCGAACAGCACGCTCCTCTTGCCCGCCCATGCAAAACGCTAGTGCGAGCAGCAATTCAGCCTCGCCCTCGTACGGAGTCTTTTCGCCCGCAAGCTTCGACAACGACTCTTCGAAGTGCTGCTGACTGCTCTGAGCATTGCCTTCCCAGTATTCCAGGAATCCCCGAAAGTAGGCGAGTTCTCCCCAAAC
>CAMYOI010000505.1 GCA_947259955.1 uncultured Gammaproteobacteria bacterium | reverse complement strand
CAACTGGGGGGTGAATGCCGACTTTCCGGCCAATGCCTTCAAGTTCACCGCGCCGGAAGGCACCAAGTCGGCGACTGTGGAAAAGTTCAGAAACGCACTCGAGCAAGCGAGTAGGGAATAATGAGGCTCAAGACAGTGACTCTGGGTATGTCGATTGCTTTGATTGGCGCTTTCAGCTTCGTCGGTGTCTCCATAGATACCAGCGTACCGGGCTGGGTGACGCTACAGGAGGCCAAGGCCCAGGTGTATCGCCGTGGCGCTCGGCGCACGGCCAGGCGCACTTCAAGGCGAACGGCGTATCGCCACGGCTACTATGGCGGTGGGGCAGTCGTAGGCGCGGCTGTGGTCACCGCGATTGCTGTCGGTACGGTAGTGGCCACGTTGCCGCCGTCGTGCACCGCAATGGTCGTCAATGGCGTGACCTACCACAACTGCGCAGGGACTTATTACGTTCCCAGCGGTAGCCAGTGGGTCGTCGCCGAGGCGCCCTAAAGAAAAAAACAGTGGATAGACAAAAGCCTCCCAGGTTCCTGGACCGTCTTCTTCCTGCGCGCCATAGTCGAAGCCTCCCGGGGTGCAACCCTAGCCTGGTCGGACTGAAACCCCCATCCTTATTTCGCAAGGGGTGCATTTCCATGAGGGTCTCCTGCGGATCAGCGTTTTTGCCGACAATGCATAGCAGGGCGCAATCTGGATGGGCACGATACCGCAGCCTACCTTCCGCGCAGTCGGGGACCTGGACAAGGCGCTCCGTTCACTGAGTCGCGTGGCAGATCAGAGTAGCGCAGGCGAAGATGTTAGCCTGGCCACGATCACGTTCAACAGTTCGCTGCTCCTGTCCTCAAGCAACCAGAGTTCCTGGAACTTAGAAGAAGACTTGGATTTAACAGATAGTTCATGGGTTGGTCGTCGATTCACAATCTGGACCCTGGCCTTCCAGGGATTCCTCTCCGACGATCTTGATAAACTCAAGCATTCATCGGCTGAACGTCTCCTATATATGGGTCGGAAGCTGTCTGTTAGGAACGGCTTATATTGTCTATGTTTGAGTGCTGGTCGAGGGGCCGCTTTAAACTTGTAAGCAGCCGATGGGTATGCCTCGATCTGGCGAGCGATGATCGAAAGGAAGAAGACGAAGGCGCGTTAGTGCTATCCCAGCTTCCTGGCTAAATCTTCTGCTTTAAGGTGGGTGTATCGGCGCAGCATCCGCAGGTCCTTGTGGCCGGTAATACTGGCGACCTCCATGATGTTGAGGCCCTTCTCGAACAAACGGCTGGTGGCTTCGTGGCGCAGATCGTGGAAGCGCAGGTCCTCAATGGCGGCGCGGCGCACGGCGCGGGCATAGGCGCGTTTCACGGCTTCGGTGGTGAGCCCGGGGAACACCCGGCCGTGAATGCTGCGCGGGAGTGAGCGTAGGATTTTTACCGCAGTAGTTGAGAGCGGCACGGTGCGTGACTCGCCGTTTTTGGTATCCGGCAGATAGACAGTGCGGCGGTTGAGATCGATATGCTCCCAGTGCAGGCTGACCAGTTCGCCTTGACGCATGGCGGTCTCGAGGGCGAGGCGTACAATGGGCAATAGAAAAGGGGTTACGCGCTTCGCGACATACTGCCAGCAGGCGGATTTCCTGGCTGTCGTGGCCGTTCTCGCCCGCCTGTAGATGACGGTCCCGCGACTTGGAATCTGACGGTATTTGAATGTCGCGCACAGGATTATGCACGTGGATGTCCCATTCCTTGCGAGCCACCTCGAACAGGTGTGACAAGATCACAAGATCTCGTTTGACGGTGCCCGGTCGAACCTTCTTGAGCCGTTCATCCCGGAAACGTGCGATATCGACACCGCGGATACTGGCCACAACGTGCTGTGCCATGGGATGGCGTAGCAGGGCGAGAATACGAGCGGTCTCGGGCGCCGAGCCTTTCTTCAGTGGGGTTATTTCCATCAAATAACGCATTAATAGTTCGCTGAGGGTAGTGGTCTCAGCTTCGACGCGGGAGATGAGCTCCCCTTGGTCCATCTCTACCTCAATGGCTCGTGCCCATTGTTCGGCGCGAGCGCGTGTTTCAAATGTTTTGGTCTGCAGGGATTGTCCCTATTTTCCGGACCTGGGCCTGCCATTGGTAGGGGCCGCGTTTTCTGAAGGTTGCCATTACCACACTCCATTCGTTCTCGAACGAGTGTGACAAAACTGTGACAAATAATCAGTTGGAAACCAAGTCGACTGCTGGCGTGGTTTTTAACTGATTGATATGTAAGGCCTTTAATGATCGGGGTGAGAGGATTTGAACCTCCGGCCCCTGCCTCCCAAAGACACAGCCCATTTTATCAGTCTTCATTTATCAACAAGTTATGCGCATCCAGTTCGCTCTATCGTGCCAGAACGTGACTAGAAAAGACACGGCGCGACATATTTGTGTCACGTTTCGGTCACGGTCGCATATTTTTAGCTCGTATGGACACTCAGGCATGAAGCGCATGGACAACACGCTCTGGGTCATTCTTAAAGACTTTCAGCAAAGCCAGCGCTGGGCCTTGTGGCATGCGCCGTCCCTGTTCCCAGTTCTGTAGTGTACGTATGCTAACTCCGATTAGCAGCGCAAACTGGCTCTGTGACAGCCCGGTTTTTTTGCGGATCGCCTGTACGTCCACGTCGCCTAAATCGTGGCGACGACTCGGCTTAGCATCGCCACGCTTAATCTGTCCCGCCTCTTGAATACTGGTTACTAGTTCATCAAATAATGTCTTTTTCATAGTTCAAACTCGCGCTCAACGAGTGCCTTTAAAAGCTTCAGTTGCTTAGGTGTAAGGTCTTCCTGATCGCTCTTGCCGTAAGCCAGTAACATATATATCTGTGCCTCTGGTGAGCACCAGTAATAAATCACTCTTACGCCCCCTCGCTTACCTTTACCGGGTAGCTGCCATCGGACTTTTCTAAGTCCGCCGCTACGTGGTATTAACGCCCCCAACATGGGATTGATCCATAAAGCTTCTTGCAGTTCCCGGTAAAGATCGTCCGGCATTAGTTCCTTGATTCGCCGACTAAAGGTCGGTGTCTCGAAAATTACCATACGCCAATGAAGTATACGCCATTGGCGTATATCTTGCAACCCTTGATCAGTCTAAGGAAATCAACAAAATTAAACCCAATTTCCACGTCAAAAAAATCGGTGGACCTGTGATCCGCAAAAAAGTCATCACACTCAAGCCGAGGCGATCGCGTACTCATGATGGAGTCCGCCTAGTATTGGTGTAGAGATCACTTTAAGTTTGTCAGCAATTCGGTGACGATCATTTCCGATCGACACGGGGATACCGGGCGGCGGATCAGGGACACCTGATCCGAGCGCTGCATGTGGTCTCGACCGGTTACAGTGGGCGACCCATTCTCTTACGATGTTTCTAAGATGGGTTTCGTTAAGGGGAATCATATAATCTAGA
>CAMYOI010000504.1 GCA_947259955.1 uncultured Gammaproteobacteria bacterium | reverse complement strand
AAGGCTTCAGTCTGTTTGGCGCCGACCGGAAGAAATGCCGACACCTTCACGAGGTAATGCCAGAGCCCGCGGTGCGCAAGGCCCGGCGAGTAGCAGACTGATCGCTCCGACAGGCTGTTGTTTAGCAATCATCTCCTGTTACTGAAGCTTCCAGTTAAATTTCTTTGCTGGCGCGCGCCACCATATCCATCGCGCTCCATATTATTGTGAACGCGGGAGAAAACAATTCTCCACGCCGTATCTGACGTATAGCTATCACTGCCGCCGCCACGAACAGTAGCGTGCGCAGGTCGACACCGCCGGATGTGGCTGCAGCAATTGCCTGGTTGATCTTTTTGACGGACCATATTACGGGCGTCAACGCATAGGTCTCCGGTTCTCGCTCATCAAAGATCTCGAACACTTCAAGTTGGTCCAGGTCGGCGAACAGGTCGGCATACGCTACGCCGGGATGAATAAATAAAACCGTACCCAGCGCATCGTTGACCCGAACCTCGACCTCCTCCGAGATGGATTTGAGGCGTGTACCCAGAAGATCGAAAAATTCTGAATCCTTGCGTTTCGCCTTAATTCTGAAACGCACACGGTCACGGGTCTGATGTACGATGTATGCTTTGGGCAACATCGACTTGCTACAAATCCTTCGCGACGCTGACCACTAAATCTTCGTCTTCGTCGACGGACTCCCGCGACTCGACCAGTTCATCTTCCACCTCGGCCACCATGTCCTCCACCGCCTCGCCCATTTCTTCGACTCTCTCCCGTCCTTTCTCGTAGACCATCAATCCAGCCTTGAAAATAGAACGGGCTATGGGCTTGACAACCGGGACAAGAGCGGTGATCACTACCGGAACCAGCAAAGCGGCCCCAATCCCGATGGCTACACCCTTCACCAGATCGTCGTTCCGCACCATATAATCAACCCCGTTGTTACACTTGAAATCGTTAATGGAAATCCGGGCCCTATCCCGAAACATTTACAATGGCGAATGCCTGAACCCGGGAGAAAACCCTTGTTTCAAATCGAGCCCGGAAAGTCTAGTTTACCACTTGATTGGTAAATACTGTACGATGTCCATAAACGGCCTATTCTACAATCCAAGGAGTTTGAGTAATGTTAATGCGGCTTTTTTGGGGCGCGTGTATTTTCAGCCTGGGATATTACATCGGACGGGAAACGGCTCAGAACAATCCCAGCCAGCACCTATCGACAAAGAAAGATGATTTCCTCAAAGGAGACTTCACTGATGTGGAGGATGAGAATGATGGAAAAAACGAAAAGAACTAGCCGGTAGATTACCCGGCGCACTACTATGAGACAAATGATGGAGTCGCCCAAATCAATTTCCGAAAATGATATCGCCGCTCTGGAGTGGGCGAATCGGCACATGGAGCATCCGAGTCTGGCGGCGCGCCTTAGCAGCGTGATCGGGACACCAATCGATATCGCTATCAAGTTGATTCCACCCCCTTTGTATCGAAGGATTCGAAGCACGGCCGACAATGCGGTGGGCCAGGTGCTCAAAGTAGCGTTATCGTCGTTACGCCATGACGATGAGAAAGATCCACAGAAGGGCCTGTATCGCGCGCTTGCTGGAGGAACGGGAGCCGTTGGAGGGCTATTCGGCGTTTACGGGCTGCCAATCGAACTGGCGATCAGCACCACCTTGATGCTTCGCTCAATCGCGGAGATCGCCCGCTCCGAGGGCGAGCATCTGGGGTCGACCGACACACGGCTCGCATGTCTGGAAGTGTTTGCTCTAGGTGGACATTCCGAGTCGGACGATGCAACGGAGACCGGATATTACAGCTTGAAATTGGCTCTGGCCTTGCCTGTAACTCAGGCATCAAGACATATCGCCCTTCATGGCGTCAACTCCGGTGGGCCAATGGTCGCCAGACTGGCGTCGTTAGTCGCTTCCCGATTCAGCGTCGCTGTTTCGCAAAAAACCGCGGCACAGCTCGTACCTGTGATCGGAGCCGCAACTGGAGCCGTTATAAACGTAGCATTCATGAACCATTTCCAAGAAATGGCCCGGGGTCACTTCATCGTTCGAAGACTGGAGCGTAAATACGGTCCCAAGATAATCCATGACTCCTACGAGTCGATCAGCCAGAGCTAGTCCTCGGATTCGTCCGAGTGTACGATTTCCACGCGCACTTCGGCCAACAGGGCGGCCAATGCCCCAAGCGCCGCCAGAATCGGTGCAATTACCATGAGCGTTCCGCCGACAACGGCGCCGGCAGTTAACGGTATCTCCATAAGCACATCTCCGTTAGATTTTTTGATAATAAGACGCCTGACGTTGCCCTGCTGGACCAATTTCTTCACCTGTTCGACTAGGTCGCCCCCGGCAACGACGATCTCTTCCGTCAGCGACGCATCTGTCCACAAGCGGGTGGTGAAATCCAATCCGAGTATCGTCAACTTCAATGATCGCGTGTCTGTGCGTTAATCCAGTCTAAATAATCGTCAGATCCACCGATGATGGGGAGCGCGATAACCTCCGGCATCTCGCTCGAGTGATACATTTGCACAAATTCTGTCAAACTGTTGAGGAGTCTTTTTTGTGTTTTAAGAATCATTAAACTTTGTTCTACTTGATCGACAGAATTCTGCCCATGCAAAAATGATTGAACACCATTGACAACGTTGACTGAGGCCGCAAGACGAGCGTCGAGAATTATTTTTGATAACTCTTCTGCTTCGTCCTTTGATGGACAGCTTATATAAACAGCAATACCATTTTCCATAATGTAGTCCGATTTTGACGCGCTCGAAAAAGGTAATTAGCATCAAGAAGCGCAGCCGCAGGCGCGGTTCGAGTGATGACCCGACTCAGGCAACGCGGGTCAGTGCAGTGCCGGGACCCTGTTGAACAGTACAGGCTTAGGTCGGTGTACTATCTTTTGACTCCGCGAGGGCTGCGTCGAATCCTTCGTGTATCGAGCTTTCGATCCTCCCTTTCATCGGCCTCAACACAAGCCCGAGCTTCACATCTACTTCGACCATCCCTTCCCTACTTACGTCGATGACGCCCGAGGCACCAGTTCGTTTGAAGCACAGACAATCGCCATCCCAGTGATAATCTGCTCCAAGTTGCCCCTGAAGGGTCTTCGCGAGTTCCTCAACTTTGATCCTGGCATCGGCGCGGTTTAGGTTGTGTTTCCTTTTTATATGGATATTGGCCATGGAACGAGTACGTGAATATTTTGATCAGGGGGAATTGACTGTCTAGCCAGTCTTATACATGTCTAAGAATCTGCGAATCTTCAATACATTTTAGGCTTTTGGGAAACGACGCTCTAGTGTACCGATCAGAACTCCGCTCGCCATGGCAAATACTCCCGTGACTGCCGCTATTTTTGCGAGTTCTTTGGGCGGTGGAAGGGCAATACGAAACTTTTTGCCGTCACCAGCCTTACCCATGTTGTAGTGAATAATTGCTTCCGTCATGAAAACACCGAACGTAATCCCGGTTACCATTAAATTTCCCATGTTAGCTCCTTTTGGGCGGCGTACGTCGACCAGTAATTAAATATTTAATATCAACACATTTGTTTAGTGAATAACCAATCCAATGAAATCTGTAGAACTCATTCGATCCGACGGATCGTGAACACATCGCATTTTGCGGCACGGACGATACCGGTCGCTGTGGAACCCGCGAACAGTTCGTTCAGACGATGACGACCCTGAGAGCCCAACACGATTAAATCGACCTGATTTTCCTCGGCGAAATCCAGGATCTTCCCTTTTGCGGAATGCTTGGTTATGCGAACCTCTTTGCCGGCATCGACGCAACCCAGCTTGTCGCACAATTGCTCGACGTCTTTTTTTGCCCGATCAATGAGGAACTCCTCGGGATCCATCTCCTCGTGCGCCATCTGATAGTGCGGTAGATGCTCGGGGAAATGCTCTATGACATGAAGGAAAAACAACCGTGCTCCGTAAAATCCCGCAATTTCGGCGGCGCGCTTCGCTGCGAATTCGCTCAGCTCCGAAAAATCTACAGCCACCAGTATGCATTTGTAGTTGCTCATGAATCAGTTCCTATGATTGAAATTACCCACCCGGTTTCACGCCATAAACGGCCATACCCAGACAATCACCAGAAGTATGTAGCACACCACCAGTGAGATGACGACGTAAGGCACGCTGAAATTCAGAAATTCTTTCAATGACCAGGTCCTTGCATCCTCTTTCTCACCCATGGACAGGGCAACATAGAGCGCCGGCGCCCCGGCGATCGTGAGATTGCTTCCCAGTGTTCCAGCCCACACCAGCGCCCAGTAAAGGGGCCACGGATCGATGTCCGTAGTTTCGCCGACGTCTCGTATCACATACAACAGCGTCAGAATGAATGCATCGTGCTCTACCACGCCGACGATCGGCGCCGTAACCCAATAAAGTATGGAAACACCGACCATCAAACTGGACTCGATGTAAGGCACGAACCAGTCGGCAACGATTTTAAGGATATGCGCACTCTCCAACCCGCCAACCAGTGCGAACAGCGCCACGTAAAATCCGATGGCTTTCCAGTCCAATTCCGCCAGCATCCCTTCGAGGTCCGGCGGATCCAGCCTCCACGCCTTGCCGAACAGCTCGAACACCAGCACCAAGAGGACTGCCCCGGAAAACGCGATGTAGCCGAGCATCACACCCAGGTGTTCGCGCAGTGACATCGCCAGGATCGTCAACACGAACACCACACAAACCACCCATGCAAAGCGCCTGTTCTTGATATGAGGTTCACTCTCATGCGCGTCAGTGTGCACATTTGGATCGAGTTTCACGTTCGCCATCGGTGAATTTCGAAACTTGAAATAAAACACGGCTACGACGACTAAATAGGTCAGGGTGAGAATTATGAACGACGATGGCCTTCCCGAATGCCAGATGAAACCCAGAAATTCAATACCCGTCACGCTGTGCAGCATCTGCGGCGGCAGATCCCCGAGCAGCAGCGCCGTGCCCATGAAGTTGGAGCACAGACCTATGAAAAGTATCGCACCCGTTGCCTCGAAACTGTACAGCTTCCGTATGTGGAAGACCACCGGCGCCAGCATGAGGACAACCACCACATTGTCGATGAACATGGATATAAAACCAGATAATCCGCCGATCAAGGTCACGAACATCGGCACATTGCCTTTGGACCAGCGCAGCGTCATGTCGCCAAGATACTCGGGTATGCCTGTTTTCCCGAAATAGCCGGCGATGAGCCAGATGCTGACTAAAATGGTAATGACGTTCCAGTCTACGTACTGGAATGCCTGCTCCTCGGTCATGCTTCCCACCATCACCATGACGATTACGCCCAGCATCGCCGCGACAACGCTGTCGATCCAACGAACGATGACGAGGAATATCGTCACCAAAAACACGATCAAGGTGATGGTTTGCAAGGAGTCCATTTAAGGCCTTATTGGTATGGATTAAAAATTGTCGATCCTGCCGACGCCATATTCGGAACAGGAATCATTTTAATGCATCGATATTATCGGTATTCTCCCACGAAACTGCCAGGTTAGTGTGATCCATATGGCCGTAAACCGCGAGCCGTTGGTAGAAGGGGACCGGGAGTGCTGCGCGGCCGACGTCGAATTATTTGTTTCACGATTATTGCGAGGAGCGAATCGACGCGGTAATCGATATCCTTTTGAAACGCTGTCCAAACAAAATAGAATTATGATTTATTCCTGTAACCGAGGTCACTTCCTCTGCAATGAAGGTATAGCTGATGAAACTCGCTTCTTTTGAACATTTCGGCCGGCACAGCTTCGGTGTCGTGGAATCCGGGCACGTTGTCGACCTCGGCGCAGC
>CAMYOI010000503.1 GCA_947259955.1 uncultured Gammaproteobacteria bacterium | reverse complement strand
CTGGTCTCGGAAATGGTTTCCTCCGACTACACGCTTGAAAAATCCTCGCAAGGTGTAGACAACCATCCCTAGCCGCGTGGTTGGAAATGCGGGCGGGTCCCCGTCCGGTAAATGCCCGATGCAACAAATCCTGTGCCTGATTTGAACCGCCCCTGGTTGATGTCGTTGTCGGTGTTGCTGCTGGTGCTGCTGGCAGTGCGGATGACCCTCTTGACCTCGGTTTACGAGTCCCACCCCATGAATTTGGTTGCGCAGGATTCAGCGGCGTACGACCGGCTCGCCCGATCTATCCTTCACGACGGTCGATTTGCCGAAGAGGTGCAGGGTGTGGAACGTCCCAATGTGATCAGGACCCCGGGATATCCGTTTTACATTGCTTCTGCTTACGCACTCTTCGGGGTCGATACATTCTGGCCGCTGGCAATACAGGTGGTGCTTAGCGTACTGACCCTGATACCGCTGTACTGGATGGGCGCAATGATCTGGTCCCAGGAAACCGGGTTTACCGCTGCACTGCTCTACGCGCTCGACTACATTTCATTGCTCGCCTCTCAGATGCTGCTCACGGACAGTCTGTATGTGTTCACCCTGGTGTCTGCATTGTCACTGGGGGTGGCGGCGTTGTTAAAGGATCGTCGCATTAGCTGGCTATTGCTGTGTTTCGGCACCCTGCTTGCCGTCGCAACCCTGATCAGGCCGGTGAGTTACTATTTGATCGCGCCGGTCTTGCTCGGATTTGGTTTCGTGTACCTCAAAAAATCGGGCTGGAAAAAGGCTGCCGGGCACACGTTACTCATCGCTCTGCCGTGGCTGCTGATTGTCGGCGGCTGGCAGGCCCGTAACTACGCCGTCGCCGATACGACGGAGCTGAGCGCAATCAAGGGCATCAATCTCATGCGCTACCGGGGTGCTTACATTATTGCCAAACGAGACGGGATTTCGATGCAGCAAGCGCAGGAGGTATTCCGAAACGAAATTCCCGGTTTGCAAACCATGTCCGATAGCGAGAAAAGCGCCGCTTACACCGACAAGGCGGTGGACCTCATCAAGACCTATCCCGGGCATGCGGTATCGGCTCAGGCGCAGGGCACTGTTCAGCTGCTGCTGGTGCCGGGAGAAGGCGATGTGCTGCGATTCCTTGGGTTCGAATCCCAGCCCTCGAGGGGGGTCGCCGGAGATCTGTTGAGGCTGCCGGGTAAAGAATTCGTTCAAAAGTGGATTATCGACAACCCGGGTTATCTGGCGGCATTCGTGCTGGGTTTTTTCTATCTTGTGGTCCTTTATGCCGGATGCGGAGTCTCGCTGATCAATCTGGCACGCAACAAGGGTCCACACGTTTCGGCCCAGGTGTTCCTGGCCGGAGTGACGCTTTACTTCATCGTCATATCGGGCGGCCCCGAGGGCTATCCACGACTGCGCATGCCGATCACACCGTTGGTCGCGCTGTTCGCGGCTTCCGGGTGGTGGTACCTGCTGGGCAGACGGAATACTCATGTACGGCAGTATTAGAGTAGGCGTCCTGGGCGGCGGGTACTGGGGCAGGAACCTGGTGAGAAATTTTTTCGAGCTGGGCGCGCTCAAGTGGATCTGTGACGTCGATATTTCGGCGCTCCGGGAATTCCAATCCAAGTACAACGGCATCTCCGTCACGACGGATTACCATGATGTGATTGAAGACGAAGAGGTGGATGCGGTGGTCATTGCAACTCCGGCGGCGATGCACTTCGAGCACGCCGTCGAGTCCATGAAGCATGGCAAGGACGTGTTCGTGGAAAAGCCGCTCGCCCTGAACCTGTCCCAGGGCAAGGAGATTACCGGGATGGCTGCGGCCAAAGGTGTCGTCCTGATGGTGGGACACATTCTCGAGTACCATCCAGCCGTGAAGCGCCTGAAAGAAATCGTGAGTTCGGGTGAGCTGGGGGAAGTCCGGTACGTCTACTCCAATCGATTGAATCTTGGCAAGGTCCGGCAGGAGGAAAATATACTCTGGAGCTTCGCCCCGCACGATATCTCGATTATTTCCGGATTGATCGGTGCACCCTTGGAGACAGTGAGCGCGTCCGCGGGCTGCTACCTGCGGAGCGACATCGCCGATGTGACGGTTACCAACCTGACGTTCACCGGAGGAGTGCGGAGTCACATCTTCGTGAGCTGGCTTCATCCCTATAAGGAAATGAGGTTGGTGGTCATCGGGGACCGGAAAATGGCGGTTTTCAATGACGCCGTCCCCGAAGAAAAACTGGTGATCTATGACAAAAGTATCGAGTGGGAAGCCGATCGACCCGTTGCACGACACGAATCCGAGGTTTCCGTTGCCCTGGAAAAAAAAGAACCTATGCGGGAAGAATGCCCCCACTTCCTGGACGGCGTACGGAACCGCCTCAAGCCGCTGACGGGCGGCGAAAACGCGCTGAATGTCCTGCAGGTGCTCCATGCCTGTGAGTTGTCGATTGAACAAGGCGGCGCCCCCGTTTCGCTTAAGGAAATCCATCAATGAATCAATTAAGAAGCATTATCGTGAATAAGCAAGTGCCCTTACTAGACCTGCAAACACAGTACGATGAGGTGCGAGAAGATATTCGTGCCGCGATCGACGACGTCTTTGCATCCCAGCAGTTCATAATGGGTGAGCCGGTGAGGAGCTTCGAGCAGGCGGTGGCCGATTATTCCGACTGCAGGTACGGTGTCGGCCTGGCTTCAGGTACGGATGCCCTGACGCTTTCGCTGAGGGCATTGGACATCGGACCCGGTGATGAGGTCATCGTGCCCGCATTCACCTTCTATGCAACGGTTGAAAGCGTACTGCACGTCGGTGCACTGCCGATCTTTGCGGACATCCGCCCGGATACCTATTGCATGGATGTGGGTCAGGCAGGTGCATTGGTCGGCCCGCGCACTAAAGCCATATTGCCGGTGCACCTCTTTGGTCATCCGGCGGACATGACGGAAATCACCGAACTGGCCTCCCGCCACGGATTGAAGGTCATCGAAGACAATGCCCAGGCATTCGGCGCGAGACATGCGGGGCAGGTTACGGGATCGATCGGCGATGCCGGATGCCTCAGTTTCTTCCCCAGCAAGAATCTGGGCGGATGCGGCGACGGCGGCATGGTCGTCACCGGCTGTGACGAGACCGCAAGCCGGCTGAAGATGTTGAGAATGCACGGATGGAAAAAAAAGAATTTCCCGGAGATTGTGGGCTACAACAGCAGGCTCGACACGCTCCAGGCGGCCATTTTGAGCGCCAAATTGCCCAAGGTGGATCAGTGGAATGAACAAAGGCGTGATTGTGCAAATAGATACAACCGCGCACTCAAGGACGCCGACGTGGTGCTTCCCTGTGAAGGCGAAGGTGCGTACCACGTATACAACCTTTATGTCATCAGGGTCGGAAAGCGAGAACTGGTGCAGCAGAAACTGAATGAAAGCGGCATTGGCAATGCGGTCTACTATCCCGC
>CAMYOI010000502.1 GCA_947259955.1 uncultured Gammaproteobacteria bacterium | reverse complement strand
ATGACAATCGTAAACGCCCGCACCAACATAGCGTCCCTGCCGCCGGGCGACGTCGGCAGGGCTTAGCTCTTGAGCAGCGTATGACGGACGCTAAACAAAAACTTTTGACAGGTGCATTTTTCATCCTCATGGGTGTTCTCATCCTACTGGCTGCAATCGGAATTGGCCCTATGTCAGGCTCACGGATGAATGCCCCCCGCTGGGTCATCGGTTTATGTGGACTATTCTTCGCAAGCGGTGGCGTCATCGTCATTGCGCCAACCCACAAAATAGCAAGTTTGGCAGCTGGTATAGCCGTCGTGGGGATTACCGTAATCTGCGCTTGGATAGCTCTTTTCGGCGACACCCGGTACTTTTCGGGTGGTCTATCGATGTTTTCCAGGGACACCGAGGTTCTTATCGCTAGAGCCTTGTTCGGGACTATCGCCATACTTGGTGCAGCAATTTCCGCCAATGCCGTGCGTAGGGCGTTAAATTAACTGATGAAGCGTTCTTACCATTTGTTTGGCTATCACTCACGGGGGCGCATAAAAACGCCGCATATCGGCAACGCTGTGGACATACACGATTCCAGTTGTGGTGCGCGTACTCGTCGTGGACGTCTTCCTGGGCACGCTGTTATGCGCAACAATGTTGCCAGCGTCGGCCGATGATTGGGCTGCACGACGAACGAATGAAGTGTTCAGCGCCTCACGCGACTATTTCGTCAGGGTAGTTCCCGGCGAAAGTGTTGCTATTTCCTGTGGTTTTGCCTCAGGTGTTGCGGGTTTTTTAGGCTCTGTTTTTTTGGCAATCGGTTTCTCTTCCCGCGAAAGCGGAAGTTAATATCGAGATTATCGATCAGCAGTTACTCTCCCTTTCTGCAGAATGCCATATCCCTATACGAAAGATGACGCTAAATGGTGGATAGAGACTGGTAGCAAGGAGCAAGGCCTAAACTTGGCAATCGATTTGAATGGGGAATGCATAGGTGTTATTGGAGTTCGTTTCGGCCAATTCGAACTCCAGTATTCAGCGAAAATTGGCTACTGGATAGCCGAGGTTCACTGGGGAAAAGGAATTGGCACTGAAGCTGTTTCAAAAATGACAGAGGGCGTTTTCTCCAAAAAAGAAACTGTTAGACTTTGTGCTCTTGTATTTAGTCCAAACAGAGCGTCGATGAGAGTTCTGGAAAAGTGTGGGTATGCTTTAGAATACATCGAAAAATGGTTTTCAAAAACGACGAATTTTTGGACGAACATATCTTTGTCAAATTTCGCTCATAATAAAGTGCTCCAGGCGGACAATGTCAAACGCAACCTTAAAAATATTTCTAGCTTTCGGCGACCCAAAAAGATTGCGAACAGCCGAACTTTCTAACTGGACTGGAAAAGCGGTTGCCGGCCCAAGAAGTGAATTTGAAGAAATTCTAAATCGAGAAGAGTCTCTGTGTGCGGGTGTTTATTTTCTTTCAGGAACTGATCCCGAAACAAACAAAAGCACAATTTACATTGGTGAAGCTGAATGCATAAGGGATCGCATCAAAAGCCATCTATCTAAAGACTTCTGGAATAACGTCACTTTCTTCACGACGAAAGATGAAAATCTTACAAAGGCGCATATTCGATATATCGAAGGACGATTAATTGAAATTGCAAATTCAGCGGATCGATCAGTTATTATTAATAGCCAAAGCAGCGGCGCCAAACTTCCTGAATCAGACCGGGAGGACATGGAAGTATTTCTAGAGAAAATGCAGCAGATACTTCCCGTTCTTGGAGTGGAAGCATTCGTTCAAACGGCATCAAAGGCGACAAGCGAATCAGATAATGAATTGCTGACGTGTAAAATAAAACATGTTGTTGGCTCTGGTTATCTTACGCCGTACGGTATCGTAGTCTTATCAGGATCAGAGGCAGTTCTAGAGGAACGGAGTTCTGCCAAGAAATGGCCAAGTGTTATGTCCCAAAGAAATAGATTGATTGATGATGGCGGTCTACTTAAGCAGGATGACAAATACGTTTTTATAAAAGACACGGAATTTTCAAGCCCCAGTGCCGCGGCAGCCGTGATCCATGGTGGCAGTGCAAATGGGCTTACTGCGTGGGTAAATGCGGATGGGAAATCTCTTAAAAGCCTCCAGAATGTATAGCAAGTGCTCAACGCGCCCATGGTTAAGAACGCATTGCGCTCTCCAGGTCAATAACACCAACTGGGAACAAAGTGAATAGGTGGAACATCCCCGTTTGGCTAGAAAGAGAAATCATTGAAAGAGATCAAAAGTGTGTTTACTGCGGAGTTACGTTTGGTGGAGACAACAGATCTCGTAAGTTCATGCCTACTTGGGAGCACATCGTCAATGATGCCCGGATAATAACAAAGGAAAACATCGCCAGATGTTGTTTCTCATGCAATGCGAGTAAAGGGACCAAGGAGCTTTCAGTTTGGCTGGTGTCTGAATATTGTATAAAAAGGGGAATAACTAAACATACCGTGGCGGAAGTCGTAAATAGAGCACTCATTGAGCCACCAACACTATAGTGTACAGACACAAGGCGCTGCAGACGTACAGCCCAAAGCTCGCTTCGCTCACTTTGGTCTGCCGCTGAGCTCGGCGTCATCAAGGCAACCGGCAGCTTTATGAGTCTCAATTGACTGTAATGGCCGGTCGCTGCCCGTAACTGAGCGAACCCGAATGACGGCAAAAGGCAAACAGCGTGCATAGCACAACCGATTCGTGATCTTCCGGTTCGGGTCGAGTCCAGCCTGCTGGAAAACGCTCATATTTCCTGTGGTCGACGGGCGGCTGTCTCCGCCATAGCGGACCGAGGAAACAGGCTTGGGCGTATAGATTCCACTGCACCGCGAGCGTCGGGACCCGGCCATGAAGAGACGGTCGCCAGATTAAAATGAACGGCAGGTTTATACTCGAAACCGACATTTGAGTGATACGATTATGAACACAGATGTACCCCTTGCGATAACCTCCGACGAGATTACGACCTATCAATGTGACGGTGTAGCCCTGCTACCGGAAATGTTTGATGAGGACTGGATAAAGCTCCTGAAACAAGGGCTGTATGCAAATTGTGAAAATCCCACAGATCGCTCTCGTGTGTGGGATCGATATTTCACCATCGGTACGTTAACCCTACTCTTGGAGAATGATAATGAGGATGCCTAAGGTTAGCATTTGTATGGTTCTTTTCCTTTCAACTGTGTTGTCAACCGGAGCTGTATTCGCGCAGCACGGCGGGCTGACCGTGACGAAAAGCGGTCAGGTTACCGAAGACGTCTATATGGCCGGGGCCACGGTGCAGGTCTTGGCCGATGTCGAGGGTGACGTGGTGGTAGCGGGTGGCAGTGTGACCATAGTCGATTCTGTGTCGGGCGACGTGCTGGCGGCCGGCGGTACAGTAAGTGTGACAGCGAATGTCGATGACGATATCCGCTCCGCGGGCGGTTCGGTTGTGGTGTCCGGCAACGTGGGTGATGATGCAATCATTGCCGGCGGTTCAGTCACACTTGGACCGGATAGTACGGTCGGGGGACGAGCCTGGCTCGCCGGTGGCACCGTTACTATGGCCGGCACCGTCGGCCGCGAACTGAAAGCGGCGGGCGGAGAAATTATTGTGGCGGGTACGATCGGTGGAGATGTGGAACTCTACGCAGAATCCATCGAGATCCAGCCAAGTGCCGTCATCAAAGGAAACCTCACCTACTCGGCGCCGAAGGAGGCCGTGGTCCACGACGGTGCGAGAATCGAAGGCGTAGTGACTTGGCACGAGCTCGATCTACACCGCGATTTCGGCGGTCCGGGTTGGAGTTTCGCCGGTGCTTTGGTGTTTTTCCTGAGCTTGGCCGTTTCGGCGATCGTGTTGTTTCTGGTCTACCCGGGCTTTTCTACGTCAGTGGTACAGCGGTTACAAGTCGCACCGTTTAAGTCGTTGGGACTGGGTTTAATGGTCTTATTTGCAACACCCTTTGTGGTGCTGATGTTGCTGGTGTCGGTTCTTGGGGTACCGTTAGGGCTTATCGTGCTGGCGTTGTACTTCGTCGCTCTCGTTGCGGGGTTACTGGTGGGCATCATCTGGATTGGAAACTTCGGGTTTCACCGGCTCGGCAAGACGCCGGATGAATCGAACTGGATGCGAGTATGGTCGATCGTGGCTGCTGCTGCGATACTGCTGATCATCGGTTTTATTCCGTTTA
>CAMYOI010000501.1 GCA_947259955.1 uncultured Gammaproteobacteria bacterium | reverse complement strand
AGACGCTCGTTTCAGGCACGCGATTGCGGACTTTCTACACGCTGAAAGCGAACAGGTCGAACGCTATAACGAGGCATTGCGCGGTCACGCGCCGTTCAAGTGAGGTTGCGCGTGGCGCAAGTCTGTTTCAAACTATAAAAATAATGTACCTACTGTCCTCACACGCGGCAACGTCAATGTTTCCACCGGTGGAACAGGCCACTCCCGAGGGCCTGCTGGCCATTGGGGGCGACCTGTCCAGCGAGCGGCTGCTGGAGGCGTATCGTCGCGGGATCTTTCCCTGGTACAGTTCGGGCCAGCCGATCCTGTGGTGGTCGCCGGACCCGCGGGCGGTTCTGTACCTGGACCGATTCAAGGTGTCTCGAAGCCTGAAAAAGCGCATGCGAAGGAATTCCTACGACGTGACGCTGGACACGTGCTTCAGGGAAGTGGTTACCGCCTGCGCCGCGCCGCGTCAGAAGGACCCTGTTGCAGGCACCTGGATCACACGTGAAATGGCCGGGGCGTATCACAATCTGCACGTAATGGGTTACGCACACTCCGTCGAGACCTGGCACGACGGCCAACTCGTCGGTGGACTCTACGGGCTTGCCCTTGGCCGCGGCTTTTTCGGGGAGAGCATGTTCAGCAAAATGAGCGATGCATCGAAGGTTGCCCTGGCTGCCCTGGTCGACCATCTGAAGAAACGGGGATACCTGTTCGTGGATTGCCAGCTCCCATCACCGCACATTCTGAGTCTGGGTGCGGTCGAGATACCTCGATCCCGTTTTTTGCAAGAACTTGGCGACGCGCTCAAGGCTCCGGACCGGATCGGCCGGTGGACGCATGGCGATGCTGAATTCCAGGGATGAACCGGATGGACATGCGCAGTGAAAACATCAGGGTATATCTGTCCACGTCGCATCCCTGCCCCTACCTTCCGGAGGAAATCGCGACAAGCCTGATTATCGATCCGGACCTCGAGACCGATCAATACCGGCTAACCCAGCTCACCCAGAACGGATTCAGACGCAGCGGCGACCTCATTTACCGCCCGCACTGTCCGAATTGCCGTGCCTGTGTATCGGTGCGAATACCCACAGAGCTGTTTCGGCCGAATCGCTCCCAAAGGCGTAATTTGCAAAGAAACCGCGACATCGAAGTCAACGCCATTTCACCCGCTTTCAAGGAAGAACATTTCGAAATGTACGTGCGGTACCAGCAGGCCCGGCACCCTGGCAGCGATATGTGCGATCAGAACCCGGACAAATACCATCAGTTTCTGGTCGCCAATGGACGGAATTCGGTGTTTTTCGAGTTCAGAGTCGAAGCAAGCCTGGTCGCCGTTTCCGTGGTCGACGTATTGCTCGATGGGCTATCCGCGGTGTACACATTTTTCGAACCCGACTATCACAAACGCAGCCTCGGCACATTCGCCATACTGTGGGAAACCGAGGAAGCCAGACGGCGAAACATGGACTGGCTGTATCTGGGTTACTGGATCGATGAATGCGATAAGATGTCCTACAAGACAAACTTCAGGCCGATTCAAGGATTTCGCAATGGAAGCTGGCGCGGCCTTTGCTGAGCCACCCGGAGCGACACTTTACGAAACGCTGTCCATCGGGCATCATAGCGCGCCTCGAACCGGGGAGCCGTGCGCGATAGTGGCGAATTTATAGAGTGGCAAAAGAAGATCATATAGAAATGGAGGGTACGGTCGTAGAGACCCTGCCCAACACACAATTCAGGGTAGAGCTGGAAAACGGCCACATCGTTACCGCGCATATATCGGGCAAGATGCGCAAGAACTACATCAGAATACTTCGTGGTGACAAGGTGACGGTTCAGCTCACGCCGTACGATCTCAGCAAAGGCCGTATCACCTACCGCATTCGCTGAGTTGACGCTCCCCCGCTTCGCTCGACACGCATGCTGCCTGTTACTGGCTATCGGCGCAGCCGCTGCGGCCGACGAGGCGGACGTGGAGGACGTCCTGATTACCTGCGACGCAAGCCGCACCTGCTCGTTCCACGTAGCCCTGCGCCACGCCGACACCGGCTGGAACCACTATGCGAACCATTGGCGGATACTGAGCCCCGATGGTGTGGAACTCGGCAGACGTGTACTCTACCATCCCCACGTCGACGAACAGCCTTTCACGCGATCACTGAGCGGCGTGGTTATCCCGGAAGACGTATCCGCAGTCATCGTCGAGGCTCATGACAGCGTTCATGAATACGGTGGCAAGCGGCAGAAAGCCCGAATTCCCGACTGAATCATAGCCGCATATTGTACCAAGGCGGCCTGGCACGCTGACTTGTTCATGTTTTCCCGCGCCTAGCCAATCTCACAACACACCGCCGTGGCATCGATTACATGGCTTGTTGCCGATACGCAGGCTGTTTATAATTCACGCATGCTGGATATATATACAGCCATTTCAACATGCAGGCACTGACCGCTCGCCAGTCGGAAGTGCTCGCCCTGATCCGCGATCACCTCAATCGATATGGAATGCCGCCGACACGAGCTGAAATTGCCGATGAACTGGGATTTCGTTCGCCCAATGCCGCCGACGACCACCTCAAGGCGTTGGCACGCAAGGGGGCAATCAGTTTGACACCGGGTGCGTCCCGCGGCGTGCGGGTGCTGGACAACTGGGTGACCGCACACCACCTTGCCGTCGTGGGTCGCGTGGCGGCAGGCAATCCTGTATTCTGCGAACAACATATCGAGGATCACGTGCAGATCGACGCCGCGGTGTTCAAACCCAAGGCAGACTATCTGCTGCGAGTCACAGGTGACAGCATGCGTGATGCGGGCATTCTCGACAAAGACCTGCTCGCGGTACGAATGACCCGGGATGTCACCAATGGACAGATCGTGGTGGCGCGAATCAATGACGAGGTTACGGTGAAGCGATTCAAGCGCAGGGGCCGACAGGTGGAACTTCGACCGGAAAATCCGGATTACCCTGTCATCACCGTGGATCTTTCAAGCAACGAATTCGAAATAGAGGGCGTCGGTGTTGGCGTTTTGAGAAAGGACATTCATGGGACATAGGCTCTCAAAGATCACCACCCGCACGGGAGACGACGGTACGACCGGGCTCGGCGACGGGTCCCGCGTAGACAAAGACAGTGTGCGCATAGAAGCGTTGGGCGCCGTCGACGAACTCAACAGCGCCGTAGGTCTGCTGTTGACGGAGACCCTCGCGGATGATGTGCGGACGCTATTGCTGGACATCCAGCATAGCCTGTTCGATGTCGGGGGCGAGCTCAGCATTCCGGGTTACACCCTGCTGACCCAAGAGAGCGTTTCCAATCTGGAAACACAAATCGAGAAATACAACGAGAACCTGCCGCCACTCAAAGAGTTCGTCCTCCCCGGCGGCGCCAGATCAGCCGCACTGTGCCACGTCGCAAGGGGCACCTGCAGACGTGCGGAACGCCGCGTCGTTACCCTGCTGGCAAAAGAAGACGCGTCCACGATTTCGCG
>CAMYOI010000500.1 GCA_947259955.1 uncultured Gammaproteobacteria bacterium | reverse complement strand
CCGATCACGAATTGCTCCATATGTCAGTTTCATTGACAAAATACATCTGGTATAAAAGCCGCTTTCAGGAGAACAACAAACCGGTGACTTTCAGATATCCTCGCCATTTCGTGAATCACTCGCCGTGATGAATTTAGTCAAGGCTGAGCAGGCAGTTCTCAACGGTATATATTCCGGAATAGCTTGGTTGATTCTCGATTTCGGTTTGTTACTGAAGGAACATGGGACACAGACATTTGCCGCCCTCGTCTCCCAGCCGGAAATGGTAGCCGGTAGCGTAATCGTAATCGCCTGCATAACGGGACTCTTCTATAAATCCCGCACGGCGGCCACTGTGCTCTTTGTGTTCTTTCTTGTTCCACAGGTATTGCGCGCCGCACAGGGAGTATTCCCGTCTACGATGATGATGATCTTCAGCTTGATTTTGCTTTACTTTTTTCTAGCTGCGGTGTTGGGCGCTATCAAATACCATCAATTGATCGAGACAGACCAGGAGACAAAAAAGACCGACTGATTGCATGTGAGTCGATCATTTCCGAGTGGCTTAGATAGAACGCTTATGAATTCACATAGTAACTTTAACCCCTGGCCGTATCCAGCTGATCATCCGTGGTTCGCCTCCGGGATTCTTCCAGAAATATGAGGATTGTACTTCTCAGATATACTCGAAACAGTCATTAAACCGTCTTAGTCTCTTTCCAGTTCGCGACTCGACCATTTCTCGAAGCAATCAGAATCTAATTCCCCAGACTAGTACGCTTGAGTTCATTATTGGTAGGCGCAAGCTTCAGCTCCCAGGCAGTAGATTTTCTACTGCCTTACGCGACGAAACATGATTAGTCAAGTACACGCGTTTAGCGCATAACTATAGAAATCATCAACATTGGAGAATTCAGAATGACACACAAAAAAGTAGCGTTAATTACAGCAGGCGGTAGTGGCATGGGAGCTGACGCGGCACAGAGGCTGGCGGCTGATAATTATGAAATTGCAATCCTCTCCTCATCGGGGAAAGGTGAGGCGCTGGCCGGCGAATTGGGTGGCATTGGTCTGACCGGGTCTAATCGCGAAGTGGCCGATGTGCAGCGAATCATCGATATGACCATGGAGCGCTGGGGGCGCATGGATGTCCTGGTCAATTCCGCGGGGCACGGGCCCAAGGGCCCGGTGCTGCAGATCAGCGACGAAGAATGGCACGACGGGATGGAGGTTTATTTACTGAATGTCATTCGGCCGACCCGCATTGTGGCACCGCTGATGGCCGCGCAAGGTGGTGGAGCGATCGTCAACATATCGACCTTCGCGGTTTTCGAGCCTGATCCATTATTCCCGACATCGGGGATATTTCGTGCCGCACTGGCGAGCTTTACCAAACTGTTCGCCGACAAGTACGCGCCCGACAACATCCGCATGAACAATATCCTGCCCGGATTCATCGACAGCCTTCCCGAGACCGAGGATCGCCGAGCGCGTATCCCGATGGGCCGGTACGGAAAGGCGAGTGAAGTCTCCTCGTTAATTTCCTATCTGGCATCCGATGGCGCAGCCTACATCACCGGTCAGAATATCCGCATCGATGGAGGATTGACTCGAGCTGTTTGAGCAAATGAAAACGCACACTTTCAATATAACCCACCCATTGGGAAATGAAATGATATGAAATTGAACACAAACGAAGGTTGCAGACAAAATCGAAATTCGTGCTGCGCTATTTGGTCGTTCGTGGATATAGGCCCCGCTGCACTTGGGCTCCATTCGATATGGTTCTGATGGGAAAAAATACTGTTTGGAAATTTGTTGCCACTCAGCTCGGGGCAGACATGCAGTGTTGAATGAGG
Source organism: uncultured Gammaproteobacteria bacterium (assembly GCA_947259955.1). Taxonomy (GTDB): domain Bacteria; phylum Pseudomonadota; class Gammaproteobacteria; order Arenicellales; family JAANXG01; genus JAHEKE01. The sequence continues at coordinate 2,740 of CAMYOI010000500.1, read as the reverse complement.
ATGGGTCCGTGATACGTGCCAACTCTTGGAAGTGGCGATCAATCGTCGCCTGTTCTCTATTTACCCTGAAAATTGTTACATCCAGACCCACATGATCATCGGTACACCGACGGCTATTATCACGATATCCAGCGGCAAACCCATCCGCCAGTAGTCACCGAAGTTGTAGCCTCCTGGTCCCATAACGAGCGTATTTGACTGGTGGCCAATCGGCGTCAAGTACGGCGATGCGGCACCGATAGCGACAGCCATCAAAAAAGGATCTGCGGGTAGATGCATGCCGTCGGCGAGACTGAACGCAATGGGCGCCATCAGCACCGCCGTGGGCGTGTTGTGCACCAGATCTGATAACACCATCGAAGTTATCATTAACAGCGCCAACAATGACCACAGTGGAATATCATGGGCAATTGAAATGATGCCGTTTGCGATCAGCGCGGTCGCTCCTGTAGATTGCAACGCTTCGCCCACCGGGAGCAGAAACCCTAGCAGTACAATCACCGGCCACTCGATACTGCGGTATACTTCCCGAAGGGAAATTACCCTGAACAGCATCAGTACCCCGACCACTGTAACAAACGCGATTTGAACCGGTAACCAGCTCATTGCCGCTGCCAGAATACCCGCGGCGAATACCGTAGGCGTCAGCAGTGACCCCCTGCGCGCGGTTATTTCAAAGCCGCGATTCTTGATCGCGAGACAGCCAAGGTTTTTGCACACCTGTTCCAGCGCTGCCGATTCACCCTGCAACAGCAGCACGTCGCCTGTTTTGAAGGTGATATATTTCAGTCTTGCCCTGGATGCGCGTCCCTGACGCGCGACGGCGAGCAAGTTGACGCCGTAATGCCGGTGCATTTTGATGCCGCGCATCGACAATCCTTCAACCATCGAGTTTGGCATTACCACTGCCTCGATCACGCGTACATCCGGTGATTTCAGCCATTCCGGATCCGTAACTTCTGCCCCGGCTTCCACCAATCCTGGATTCTCGAACAAAGGCTGTAACGCTTCGCTATCGCCTTCCAGTAACAATATATCTCCAGCATACAGCGTTTCGATGGTGGACGGTGCCAATCGCCGACGGTCGCCGCGGATGATTGCCATCACCGAGATTTCGTTTTCGCACATCGACTCCAGCGCGCCGACCGTGGTGCCGACCAGCGCAGATTCGGCCGTGATCCGTATCTCGGTCATATAACTAGCGATTTGAAACTGTTCGTCGGGTTCCCCGGACTGGCTGTAATCACGCTGCGGCAGTAAACGCCAGCCTATCGCGATGATAAACACGATGCCGGCTATTGCCACCACCAGCCCAACCGGCGTGAAATCAAACATGCCAAAAGGCTCGCCACTATTGTCAGCCCGAAATATTGCAATAACAATATTGGGCGGCGTCCCAATCAGCGTGACCAGCCCACCCAGCAGACTGGCAAACGATAACGGCATTAACAGATGGGACGCGGCGCGTTTTGCCTTGCGCGCATCGCGCATTGTGATTGGCAACATCAGCGCGAGCGCGCCGATATTGTTCATGGCTGCAATTAGCCGTTAGCTGGCTCGATATACTACCTCTGGTGAATGCCAGATAACGCAGAAACAGATCAACCACACCCGAAGACTGAAATGCCCGACTGATCACCAAAACGCTGGCGACCGTAATGACCGCGGGATGGGAAAATCCTTCGAATGCGCGTTCAGCGGACACGACGCCCGCAAACACGGCGGCCATTAGCGCTAACCCTGCAACCACATCGTATCGCCAGCGATTCCATACAAACAGAACCATGGCCGCAGCCAGTATAGAAAATATGCTGATTTGATCTAGCGTCATGCCATTTTCCTGGGCACCTGCTCGCTGTTAACAACCGCAAACCAAGCCTGTAAGCCCCTTTCCCCAAAGGTGGGAGTGACGCACAAAACCGTAAAGACAAGCGCCCTCAAAGTTTAACAGTATAGTGTAACCCCGGTGCGCCCTTCGCCGTTGAACCGATATCCGTGCACAGGATGGCCGCCTTTTGGTAAAATCGATGGTTGCCTTCCATTGGCTCCCCAAGAGGACCAAAGGTGGTTCTATAGTACAACACCTCAGCCTTCACTTTCGGCGCATTTCGTGACGGGTAGCGTCCTGTCTCACAGTAGTGGCTTTTACAATCGTAACGCCTGTTGCTATGGTATGGCTGCTCGCTATTCGATGCCATTGGCCCCCGGCTCGGATTGAAGGCTCTGCATTTGAAATACTCTATTCTCTCGTGACTTTGTATCATCCGGCCAATCACACTATGAGAATGACGCTTGCAAAGGCAAACACCAGATCGGAGATCATGATTTGAATATTATTCTTTTAACGCGAACGAGTTTGTTATTGGCTGTACTCTCGTTTTCACATGCGGCTTCGTCGGCCGATTACGAATCCGACACTTTGACCGTCCCTGCCTCCAGCCTGCTGGCAGCGGATATTTTGCAGGGGGAGCATTACAAGATTGCCGATGAGGTACTGATCAGCGGCTATATGAATCACTATACCGTTGATTCCGACTTTGGCCCGTTCACCGCGGTCGGGAACCGTAACCTGAAAAAACTTCTGCACGAATTCATCGCGATAGCCGAACTCAAGACGATGACCTCGGTGAGCGTTGGAACCGATGCCGCGGTCGACGCGGTAGCCGATACCGGTAAATCGCTGGCCGCGTTGGCCAGCGACCCGGAGGGGTCGCTAGAAAATCTGGGGGCGGGGGTATCC
>CAMYOI010000499.1 GCA_947259955.1 uncultured Gammaproteobacteria bacterium | reverse complement strand
CCGCGGCGCAACCGTGATCCGGCACAACCGGGTGACGGACGTCAGGCAGGAAGCAAACGGCGCCTGGCGGGTAGTCACGGAAAAAGGCGACATCACCTGCCGGCATGTGGTCAATGCGGCGGGCGCCTACGCCAAACAGGTGGCGGCCTGGAGCGGTTACAACCTGCCCATGGCGAATACGACCCACCACTACTTCGTCACCGACACGGTGAAAGAGTTCATCGACCTCGAGCGCGAACTGCCCGTGGTGCGGGATGACATGACCTATTCCGGTTACATTCGTATGGAACAGAAATCGGGCCTGATCGGCATCTACGAGAAGACCGACCCGCGGACGATCTGGGACGAAGGCGCGCCATGGGAAGCCGAGAACGAGTTGTTCGAACCGGACTACGATCGGATCGCACCGTTTCTGGAAAAAGCCCTGGAGCGGATGCCCTTGCTCGAGGACTATGGCATCAAGCGTGAAGTCCATGGCGCCATTCCCATGCCGCCGGATGGCAACATGCTGCTCGGACCGGCACCAGGGCTGCGCAACTACTGGTGCTGCTGCGGAAGCCATGTCGGCATTGCGTGGGGGCCGGGGGCCGGGAAATATCTCGCCCAGTGGATGGTCCGCGGCACCGCCGACATCAACATGCGCGACTTCGATCCCCGCCGGTTTGGATCCTGGATCGGCCGGGAGCACGAGATCGCCCGCGCCAAGGAGGACTATGTTCTTCGACACGAGATTCCCTACCCTGGACGACAGAGGAACAGCGGCCGTCCCCAAAAGATCAGTCCGCTGTACCGGCGGCTCACCGCGGTCGGTGCGATTCACGAGGAGATTTATGGCTGGGAGCGTCCGCGCTGGTTCGCGCTTCCGGACCAGCGCAGAGAGGATGTGTACGGCTTCCGGCGCCCGGACTGGCACCGCGCGGTGGCCGAGGAATGCCGCGCCGTTCGCGAGCGAGCGGGCGTCATGGACATTACCGGTTTTGCCAAGCTCGACATTACCGGGCCCGGCGCCCAACAGTTTCTGGACAGAATGATTGCCAACCGCGCACCGCGCCGCGATGGCGGCATCGTACTCGCCCATATCCTGAACACATCCGGCACGATCGAAGCTGAAACGACGCTGGCGCGGTTTGGAGATGACCGCTTCTACATGATGTTTGCGGCATTCTCTGAACAAAAGGTATTCGACTGGCTGGTACAGCACCGCCGGCCGGAGGACCGAGTCGACATCAGTATCGTTTCCGGGCAGCGGGGCTGCCTGGTCGTGTCCGGCCCCCGCTCCCGGGATGTCCTGTCACAGCTCACCGATACCGCACTCGACAATGAAAGCTGGCCGTGGCTGCGTGCCAAAACCGTTTCCGCGGCCGGAGTGGCTGACGTGCGCGCCCTGCGCATGTCATATCAGGGCGAACTCGGTTGGGAACTGCATGTCCCGATGCCGGCAATGGACGATGTATACGATGCGCTTTGGAGCGCCGGCGAGCCGCTGGGAATCACCAACTTCGGCTCCTATGCCCTGAACGCCATGCGGCTCGAGAAAGGATTCAAGGGTGCATCGGAACTGACCAACGAAGTCACCCTTCCCGAAGCCGATGTGATGCGGTTCTGCAGACTGGACAAAGGAAACTTCATCGGGCGTGACGCAACCCTGGCAAGCCGCGACTCCGATGCGCGATGGCGTTGCGCCTATCTGGAGATCGATGCCGGGGACGCCGATGCGCATGCCAGCGAAACGGTTTTTCAGGGCAGCGAGCATGTGGGCCAGGTGAGTTCCGGTGGTTACGGCTTTACCTGCCGCAGGAGCCTGGCGTTCGCATACGTCAAACCGGAGTGTGCCGAGCCGGATACCGAGTTGTCGGTGATGATCCTGGGTGAGCGAAGACCGGCGCGGGTACTGGACCTGCCCGCCTACGATCCGCACAACACGCTGCCCAGAATGTGAAGCTCGATGAAAGTGCCGGATACTATGATCCCCATATGTCGATTCGATCGACCCTGCGACCATGGAGTCAGACAACAATGACCGAACAAGCTGTTGATGTAAATGCACCACTAGACCAGAACGACTACTACCGAATTGCGGAACGTTGTATTCCCGGCGCCGGTCTCGGCGGTTACTCACTGCCCGAGGACGTCCGCTTCATTGCCGAACGGGGTGAGGGGAGCCGCGTGTGCTCGGTGGACGGGCGCTGGTACATCGACTACGTCGGCGGAGCCGGGGCCAACATCATTGGTCATTGTCACCCCGACGTGGTGGAGGCGGTTAGGGAACAGGCGGGACGCGGGATGCATTTTTTCGGCACGCTCAACGACCTCGCCGTGGAACTGGCAGAGCGATTGGTCGGGATCGTGCCTTGCGCGGAGAAAGTGGTCCTGACCACCACTGGATCGGAAGCGACATTCTACGCTATGCGCATAGCACGCGCCTTTTCCGGCCGCACCAAAGTTCTGAAATTCGAGGGGGCTTACCACGGCAACCACGACTACTCGTCGTTCAGCCTGTTTCCCACGGAGCCGGCCGACTATCCACGCGGCAAACCGGATAGTGGTGGCGTGCCCGAGGCGCTTGCCGATACGGTACTGGTCTCGCCGTACAACGATCTGGACACCGCAGAACGAATAATCCAGGAACATCGCGAGGATCTGGCGCTGGTTATAGTCGAACCCGTGCAGCGGATCATTTTTGCCGAAACAAGGTTCCTTAGGGGACTGAGGCGGATTTGCGACGAAAACAACGTATTGCTGATGTTCGACGAGGTCGTCACCGGTTTCCGCCTCGCCCTGGGAGGGGGCCAGCAATTCTTCGGCGTCACTCCGGATCTTGCCAGCTTCGGCAAGGTGATAGGCGGCGGTGGACCGGGAGGGTGCGTTGCGGGACGTGCCGACGTTCTCGATGCGGCCAATCCGAAACGCAAGGGCCGCCCGGACTATGCCTACATCAACGGCACGCTTCATGGCAATCCGCTCGGTGCCGCGGCCGGACTTGCGACAATTCAGATCCTGGAGCAGCCGGGATTCCACGACGGTCTTTTCGCGATCTCCGATAAACTGCTTTCCCGCCTGCAGCAGGTCCTGGACCGCCACGGGATCCCCGCAATTGCCGCGGGTAGAAACTCTTTCTGGCAGATCCTCTATTTGAACGAAGCGCCCACTAGCCAACTCGACATCATGACCTCGAATATCGGCGCGGCGCGTCGTCTCGATGTCGAACTGCTGCGCCGCGGCATCTACGTCCTGCCGGGCGTCAGGCGCTTCGTTTCATCCGTGAACACCGATGACGACATCGAACAGACCGAGGAGGCACTGGATTCGGCATGCCGGGAGTTGTGAGAAATGCGGCTTAACCACCCGTTACCCGATGGGATTGGGCCCGGCTACCCAGAACCGCTTCCTCCACAACCCAATCATGGAAGGCCCGGATGTTCGGCTCACTCTCCCGCCCCTTGGGGCAGACGAAATAATAGGCCACGTTGGACGGGCTGCTGACGTCGAACAGCTTGACGAGTCTGCCCGTCGCAAGGTCATCCTGAACGTGGGCACTTCTCGCCAGCGCGACGCCAAAATCATCGATCGCCGCTTGTACCGCCATACTGGTGTCCGGGAATTTTGATCCTTTGGGCAGAGATTTGATCTCCACCCCCGCGTCCCTGAACCAGTCCCGCCAGCGCGGACAAATATCTTGCGAATGACGATAGATCAACGGGTACCTGAGCAGGTCTTCCGGCGTCTCGGGCGGCATGATACGGCTCAGGAACCTGGGGCTGCACACCGGGAATACGTACTCTCTCAGGATCAGCTCTTCCGACAGGCCGGACCATCCGCCATGCCCTAGACGGATTCCCACATCGACCTCGTGCATGCTGAAATCGATGAGTTCATCGGTGGTGGAAATCCACACATTGATGCTTGGGTGCTGCTGCGAAAACTGACCCAACCGTGGCACCAGCCACTTGAACGCAAATGACTGAACCAGGCTGACCCGGAGTGACACCGACCGGTCATCGCCGGGACGAAGTTCCGCCAGCTTGGCGGACAGGCGTTTGATGAAATCCCGGACGATAGGGGCCAATACATGACCCGCCTCGGTGAGTCGCAGGCTGCGGCCCCGGCGCAGGAACAATTTGAGTTCCCACAGTTGCTCGATGTGCCGAATTTGATGGCTGACCGCGCTTTGCGTGATGCTCAGTTCCTCCGCGGCGCGGGTATAGCTCAGGTGGCGAGCCGCACTTTCGAAGGCGCGCAGTGCGGCGGTTGGGGGCAGCCTTACCATTGCCGCATCCTAGCATGAGTTTTAACTCATGTATATGATGAAAAAACATCCTTTGAATTTACGCATTTTCGTCCATACTATGGGATATATTGAATGGTGCATTGCACCATTTCTTCAGATTTTTTTGTTTATCATTATGAGGAGATGTTCATGGCTTACCGCGTGCCGCTAACTGGGGGCGCTATTTACGTGGGCACCGTCACGATTATGACCCCGCTGGCGATGCTCTTCGCCTGATCACCCTCGCGAACGACAGGAGACTATCAATGAACTTAATCATGAGAGGAATTCACGCGGCCATCGAACCGTTCCGGTACCGAGCCCCGCTGATCGAACGCGATATACATTGCGCGAAAGGTTCGTCCGGCGCCAACGGGCTGATCAGCAGCTTCAAGCACAGACGGCAGGTGAATCGTGCCGTTCACGAACTCAGCAGGCTCAGCAACGCAACGCTCAAGGATATCGGCGTCGAGCGGGGCAACATACCGCAGCTCGTGGAAGAGATGATGAAAGATCCGGCGAGTTCCTTGAAAAACCGGGAATCCGGGGAACACAAAAATACAGGTGTCAACTACCAAGTCAGGGGTGGTGCCACGGCATAGCCGACGACCCGCCTGGTCCTCCCAGAAAGCCGCTTGATCCAGCGGCTTTTTCGATAGCGGTAGAATTGCCTGAATTCAAAGGTAGATCTTTATAACTTATTGATTAATATTGATAATAATTGAAAGAGCGTGTATTTGCCAACCGATTCGTTTCAGTGATTCATGAGTTTTTATTCATGATTATCATGAAAACATTTCTTTTGATTTCAATAACATATACCACTATATTTACTTCCAAGTTCATGGTGCAATGCATCAAAAAATGATTCCAGTCAAATCTTAATGAGGAAATGAATATGGCTTACAGCATGCTCGTAAAAACCGGTGCCGCATATGTCGGCGCAATCGCAATACTGACCGCTTTCGCCACCTTGCTGGCGTAGCGGTTCTCAAAATCTAGTTTACATCTTACAGTTACAGGACCCAGGAGCTTGATAAATGACCCTTTTACATACAATCCGACGTCGTTTTGTGATTAATCGCGCAGTTCGCGAACTGTCGGGGTTGAACAACACCATTCTTCAAGATATTGGCATCGATCGCGCCAACATTACCGACGTGGTGGAAAAAATGATCGATTCCAACGCCGCTCCAAGCGAGGGTTCAAAACAAGCCGGCGTTGGATACGCAACCGCGACTTACACAACCGCTCACGGCGCCGCTGTATAGTCGTCTGTTGACGCAGAGACACGCGTCTCCTCCTCGAAGAGAGTCGCTGAGAGATCAGCGGCTCTTTTCTTTTGGAACCCGAGCCCATATCGGTTATATCCCACATACCATTTCGACGTCCCGGGTCATCGTGGCCCTGTCATGCGTGAGCGATTCCCGTGCCGATGAACACCCGGCTGGAGTGAGATGCATTGCCGGTGCTATGGATCGAATGAAGCTCAAGTTCAGCGGGACTTGGACAAGCCAGCGCCGCGATAGGTGTTGCCGATACAGACTGTTTTTCAGTCGAAACCTAATAACCTGGCATGGTAAGTCCTTTGCAAGAAGTTAAAGCCGCCTGGTGAGAAATGCGGGCTGGAATCCAGATCTTGGTGAAACCCGATTCGGCCAGGACCTGTCGGGCTTTTCGGGTCCGCCCACCCTTCTGGTCTACCAGCACAATCTCGTCATCCGGTTCGAATAACTCGGACAGTCGACCTTTCAATGTTTAGTGCGGGATATCGACCGCGCCGGAAATATGCAGAGTCTGGTATTCGCCCGTCGACGGCGGAGTCTGCACGGATCCTGAAGATCTGATCGTCCGGACAACATCGGATTCGGCCGACGTCATCGCTATCAGCACCGACCATGGCGTTGCGCTGAGTAACCTGGAAAAAATCAACGCGGATCTCGCCCGAATGGCACGGAGCGTGTCGCTTGGATGACGGAATCAGGGGCCGGTAATGATGCGCGCGATCTCCTCCTGACCGTAACCAATCTCTTTCAGCACTTGTTCCGTGTGTTGACCCAGCCTGGGTGCCGGAAACCGGATACCGCCGGGGGTATGGGAGAACTTTACCGGCAAACCCAGCGTCTTGACGGGGCCGGCGGTGGGATGGACCTTTTCAACGATCATCTCCCTCGCCTG
>CAMYOI010000498.1 GCA_947259955.1 uncultured Gammaproteobacteria bacterium | reverse complement strand
CTTGCGCGGTCAGGGGCGGACACGTCTGTGTGTGGTTCCATCGTTTCACAGGCGGAATCAATGCTGCAGTAATTTTTTTCGGTTAGACTGGAACGAACGTTCAACACTACCGAGGAGGTCAAGATGAGTGTTTCATATGTAGAACGAGAGCAAGCTAACACCGAAACTCTGGCGTTTTACGACAAGGCCGAAGAGAGACTTCAGGCTCTCCTAAATATTTTCAAGGTGCTCGGCCATCAACCTGAGTATGGGACCGTGTTCACTGACATGATCATGGCTATTCTCAAAGACGGGGTACTCGACTGGAAGACCAAGGAACTACTGATACTCAAAGCCACGCAGCGGAACGAATGCCAGTACTGCGTCGTGCAGCACGAGCGGGTCTCCAACATGCTGGGCATCTCTGATGAGAAGATCGCTGATCTTGATGGGGACAAATACAAGACAAGCCCGAACTTCACGGACGGAGAAAAAGCCTTGCTGGATCTCACGGTTCAGATCGGTGAAGACGCAAACAGAGTATCCGAAGAACTCTGGTCACGGTTGCATCAGCACTGGACCGAGCCGCAAATCGTCGACGCGGTGTTTGTCATCACCATCTATATCGCCGTATCGAAATTCGGCGACGCGCTGGGAGTAGAGCTTGAACCCATGTTCGATAACGTGAAACCAATACTGAAGGTCAAACATTAATCAACAAACATTGCCACAGGAAAGGCTCCTGCCTCCAGTGAGGGATCGAGGGCTGCTATCCCATGGCTTTGGTATTTTCTCTTGGGAAGAATTCGTAAATTGAGTAATGCTTTGAAGGAAACGTGAAATGATACTCGCTGGGTGGAAAAGACTATAGATCGGACACGTCATCTTGAGCACGATCACAGACAAACCTTGGCGCGAGATCTGGTTGACCAAGCAACATCGGCGCTGAAACCAGAAATAACCGGATAGAGAAGCAAATACTTCGCAAGACAACGTCTTCATCGCAGAGGTGAATGACCGTTTAGCGCATTCACGGTCGTCTGTGATGCGGCGCGAAATTGTTGTTATTCGAAAAAATAAATGTCCGGTGTTAAATGCACATATTCCGTAGCCTTTTCACGGTACTGTCAAGTTAACGAAACTGCGCGGGACGACATCGTTCCGGAGGCTGTCTGTCCACCTGAATTTCATATAAATACACTGCTTTTCACTCAAAATGGGCCAAAAGTTATGTTGTAGAACCCACCTTGGCTATGAGCGATCGCTTAACTTGACAGTACCCTTTCAGGCCAAGCCCGCTACGTCGATCGCGTTAAAGCTGCCAAGCGCTGTTACCCAGTTGGAACTCGACGCAACTCTATTGATTTTGTGGGTCAAAGCTTTTTCGCAGAAATCGCGTACTGCACCCCGGATTCGTAGGTCACGCTGCCTGAGATGAAGGTCCCGTTGCCGGAGACCTGTAGGTTGGCGACGCCATCACCGTATTCACTCGATTTCACATTTAGATAAATTTTATTCCCGTTGATCGAGCCACTTCCCTCAGCGATGCCTGAAGTGTAATAGACGGTAATCATGCTGCCTGAGTGGTTGATTTCAACTTCGTAGTCTTCGTTGTCGACCCACGTGCCCGAGAGATCTGTCGCTCGGGGAGCCTCCGAAGTATTCGTTGATACGCCTGTTGGTTCCGGTGTTTCGCTCGTATTGATGCCAACCGCCAGCAGGACCGCAATCACGACGGCGCCGATCGCCATCCATTTATAAGGTGTGGAGCGAGACCGTTGTGGTCGCTTTGGATGCTCGGGCTTTGTACTGTCTTCGAGGCCCAGCGACTCAGACAGCGCCCTGACCAGACGATCGATGTTGGCATCCCAGTTGTGCGGTTCGAAAGTAAAGGCCTGCTGGCGCAGCAGTTGGTCGAGTGGCGGGGGCAGTTCGAGCTTCTGAAATCCAGAAGCCGTTGCGCCGCCCACCAGTATGGGCACTATCGGGACACCCCGTTCCAGCGCAACGACGATTTCACGACGCACCCAGTCCTCGGGATTTTGCATATTTTTTACGAGATCGAGCCAGCGAGGACCGATGACGATCAGCATCGCTCGACAGGATTGCGCAGAGCGTTCGAGCTGGCTCTCGAAGTTTCCAATGCCGAGGCCCTCGATATCGCGAAAAACCGTACCGGGGCCGAAGCGCTTGTCCAGATCGTCGGCCAGCCGGTGGGAATAACCCTCTCCCGCCCCGCCCCGTCGATAACTGATAAATATGTCTGCCATGAGTGCTACGGATCTTTATAATGGTGCGAAACAGATTCTAGCGCCTTGCGACTGGTTCGTCATATGAAAGCAAAAGGACGCTTTAGCCCACGTCCCCGATATCCAAAGATGGTCACGTCCCGGCGCAGCAAACGGGTACAGTTGTCGGCTTAGTTCCACAATCTCCTGCCCATCCGAAGTGTAATTTACACGACGCACACAATAAGAAGCTGTGCTAGCCCGCATTTCTCACCAGGATCCCGAGCGATTGCGCGGGACAGGCGTTTCCAAGACACACTGTTTTTTTGGACAAATCCATAGGCCTCAATGTTTGCAATGCTTAACGAGATTCTATAGCCGCCTGGTGAGAAATGCGGGCTAGGGAGAATTCGCGTCGATACCGCCGGGTGAGCTAGCTCTTCAGGCCAGAAACAGCCAGCAAACCAAGAACCCGAAAAAGGTGAGATACGAAAGAAACTGCTGGTCCAGGGAACGGTAAGAATCGGGGCGTTCAACGCCGAATTTCCGAGGGTCAAAACGGCCTGTCGCTGCGGCTTGCAGGACGCGCGTGCAGTAGGCCCGCACCCAGCCTGGCAGTCTCTGCTCGTTTAGATATTCACCCATCAAATCATCCAGCAGTCGGTCGCTCAAGGACCGTTCGTACCAGTAGCGGTAAGCCAGCTTGAATACCTCGACTTCCGATATCGAGAGAAACTCCGCGGTTTCGGCCAAATGCTGTATCTGGGGACTAGTGAGATCACGAAAATTTCGAATCTGTGGCTGCATAACCCAGTGTCGTGAGCGCGCAGACTGCCGGAGCCTGTATGCACATATTTGACACTCTTATGAGCGGCGGGTTCCGGCGCAGTGCCTTTGACCGCCCCGGAAACCCGGCAGGCGGGAATGACCCGCACGACGGCCAGTACGGGTGCCGTGACCTTGATTCAACAGTTCGGCAGCGCGCTGAACGCGAACATTTTCACATGTTGTTCCTCGATGGGGTGGTCATCATTGGGGAGGAAGGCCTGGTTTTTCGTGGTGCCCGGCCGCCGATCCGGAGGAGCTTGGAGCCCCTCGTCCAGACCATCGGTCAACGGGTCGGGGCGTATCTGGAGCGCCAGGGCCTGGTAGTGCGGGACATCGAGAACACGTACCTGCAGTTCGAAGATGCCGACGAATCCGCCATGGACGATCTGTTGGGCCATTCGATCAGCTACCGGATCGCCGTCGGCTCCCACGCCGGCCGTAAGGCATTCACGCTACAGACGGTT
>CAMYOI010000497.1:789-6516 GCA_947259955.1 uncultured Gammaproteobacteria bacterium | reverse complement strand
CCGACGCTCGTCGATCTCGGGCTGTTCGCACTTGCCGGCGGACTCGGCAGCGTGGGCATCTTTTGCCTGACGCAGGCATTCAGGCTGGCGCCGGCTGCCATCGCCTCGCCCTTCGAATATACCGCGCTGATCTGGGCGACGCTCCTGGGCTTCATGCTGTGGGGCGAACTACCGGACGCGGTCACATTGGTCGGCGCCCTGATCATAGCGGCGAGCGGGCTTTACATTATTTATCGCGAGACCGTTAAAGTCGGACGTGCGCGGTCAAACCGGCCCGGTATGGACCTGAACGACATGGGCTAGCTCGAAACCGGATCTCCGGTCACTGCGAGTTTTGGACCATGTACTCCAGCGCCGCTTTGACGTCGTCGTCGGAAAGGTGCGCAAATCCGCCTTTGGCGGGCATGTAACCCGTTTTGCCCTGATATCCCTCGATGGCGTGTTTCAGCAGCACGTCATCGCCCTGGGCTATGCGCTCCACCCATGCCTCTTTGTCCCCCAACTTTGGAGACCCGGCCACTCCGGACATGTGACACACCCCGCAGGACGCGTCATATACGGACTTCCCGTCGGCCAGGGCACTGCCGGTTAACAGACAGATCGAAATGCTTACAGCAAGACTCCCGCATCTATTCATTGTCGTCACCTCGATGGTTTAGTATCGTTGTCTTTCTGATTTGAATGAGCCGCGCCTGCGGCTCATCAACTGGTCAATTATAGGGGCAAGTATGATCTCCATGGCAAATCCCATTTTGCCCCCCGGGACCACGATCGTGTTTCTTCTAGACATAAACGAGCCCTGCAGCATGGCCAACAGGCAGGGAAAATCGACCTCGAACTTGGCGGGATCACGAAAGCGAATAACGATAAAGCTTTCATCCGCGGTCGGAATGTCACGGGCGATAAAGGGGTTGGAGGTATCCACCGTGGGCACCCTTTGGAAATTGATGTCCGTATTCGAGAACTGCGGTGTGATGAAGTGGACGTAGTCGTGCATCCGGCGCAGGATGTTGTCGGTGACGTCGGTGGCCTGGTAACCGCGGTCCTTGGTGTCGCGGTGGATCTTCTGGATCCATTCGAGGTTGACGATGGGGACGACGCCGATGAGCAGGTCCACGTGCCGGGCGACGTTGGTTTGTTCGGTGATCACGCCACCGTGGAGCCCTTCGTAGAAAAGGACGTCCGTGTCAGCGGGAATATCCTCCCGTTCCGTGAACGTGCCTGGTCCCCGCTCGTAGGGCCTGGCTTCTTCATCGTGGTGCAGGTAAAACCGGCGCTTGCCGGTGCCCGACTCCCCATCGTGTCTGAACAGTGCCTCCAGTTCGTCCAGCAGATTGGCCTCGGGCCCAAAGTGGCTCAGATGTGAGTTTTCGGCCAGCGCTTTCTTGACCTCGTGCCGCATTTCCTGACGGTTGAAGCGATGGAAGCTGTCTCCCTCCACGATGCACGAATTTACATTTTCGCGGTAGAAGATGTGCTCGAACGCCGTTTTAACCGTGCTGGTACCGGACCCTGAGGATCCCGTCACCGCGACGATGGGGTATTTCGTGGACATACGCCGTCGGTCTCCCTCTAGTTCACAACCGCTGCTGGAAGTATCTCATCCTCCCGGGTGCGCCCCGCTCCCGCGCCATCAGTAAAACTCGTTATGAATCAATAGCCCCGGACCAATATACATTGCGCGTTACATAAAAATAAGTAAATTATAATTATCGCTTAGATAAATAAACCTATATTGAATTAGCGACGCCGTGCACATTACGATCCGACAGCTCAAGGTCTTCGAAGCGGTCGCCGGCCAACTGAGCTACACCAAGGCCGCCGCGGAACTGCACCTGACGCAGCCAGCGGTTTCGATGCAGATAAAGCAGCTGGAAGGAGCGGTGGGACTGCCGCTGTTCGAGGTATTTGGCAAGAAGGTCTACCTGACTCATGCCGGCAACGTCTTTCTGGTACACGCGCGACGACTGTTGGAGCAGCTTCGGCTCGCGGCTGAGGAAATGGATGCCATCAAAGGCATCGACGGTGGCTCCATCAAGGTTTCGATCGCGTCCACCGTCAATTATTTTGCGGCGCGGCTGGTTGCGAAGTTCTGCCAGATTCATGACATGGTACGTTTCAGTCTTGAGGTCACCAACCGCAAGACACTGCTGGAACGGCTCGAACAAAATCAGCCGGATATCGTGCTGATGGGGCAGCCGCCGTCCGACCTCGATGTCGTTGCGGAACCGTTCATGACCAATCCGCTCATCGTCATCGCTTCGACATCCCATCCGCTGCTGGCATCAAAGAAACCGGTGTCCGTAAAGCAGCTCTCCGCCGAGCGAATAATCCTCAGGGAACCCGGTTCGGGGACGAGAGACGCGGTGGAGCGATTTTTCATAGACAAGGAGATCTCTCCGGTGAGCCAGACCGTTATGACCAGCAATGAAGCCATCAAACAAACGGTAGAGGCCGGGCTGGGCGTGGCCATCGTTTCGATCCACACCGTGGAACTGGAACTGGCGGTCGGGCGACTCGCCCACCTCGATGTGCAGGGTTTCCCCATCAACAGGAAGTGGTACGTGGCCCATCGATCACAGAAGCAGCTGTCCGCAACTGCGCAGGCGTTCAGGGACTTCGTTCTCGTTGAAGGACGCGAGTATGAAAAAAGCCTTGCGCAGAAATCGTAAAACCGCCTGGGTGCGATATACCAGCCAGCGCCGCACTCGAACGATGATCACGTACCAGCGTTGGTGTCCAGCCTGCCCTCGCTGAATATCCGGCTGGCCAATATGTCCTCGGCTTCGATGGTCATGAGGTCCTGCCGTGTCAGCTGGCGTCGTGAAGCAAACAGGCGGTTGGCCTGGCGCAGCCGCGCGCGGTCCAGGGCGTTTCGTATGGACCGTGCGTTGGCGAAGTGCGGCATCTGCATGCGGCGCGTGATGTAGTCCCTAAAAACGGATTCCGTCTCGGCGCTAAACCGGTAATTCTGTTGCGCCAGCATGAGCTCTGCGATGGCCAGCAGTTCGTCCGCGGTGTAGTCGGGAAAATCCAGGTGGTGCGCGATCCTGGAACGAATGCCCTGATTGCTCTGGAAGAACCGATCCATCCTGTCCTTGTATCCAGCAAAAATCACCACCAGATCGTCGCGGGGCGGGGCTCCTACCTGCTTCGTGCTGCACAATACCTGCGGTCGAGGCAGCGGCGCCCTCGCCGCGAGCAAGCGTGTGGTCAATAGCGCTGCCCCTGCGGCTTGTCAACGGCATAGGCTTTGATCGTATAACGCATACTGCGACCGCTGACGTCTTCCCGCTCCAGCCGGAAACCAGGCTCCTCCGCGGGCCGATTCACAATGAAGGAGAGCCGCAGGCTTTCCACGCCGTGGGCGTCGTCGAAAGCGCTGACGCGGATGAGGAAACGACTTTCGACAGGCATTGATCTCCATCAGTATGCCGGCCGGGTCTTTGAGGTCGAACATGGGCTGGCCCCACATCTCCCAGTACGTGTTCCGTGGATGGGGGTCGTCCGTGTACTCGACGTTCACCGCCCATCCGTTGTCGAGGCAGTAGCTGATTTGTGCGCCGATCTGTTCGTCGGTGAGATCGGGCAAGAAAGAAAACGTACCTTGTGTGAGCCGCTCCTCAGTCTCCCGGGTTGATCAATACGAAGGCGTTTCGACTGGAACGAAGTCCGGGGTGTCGGTGGACTCGTAGTCGAACGTCACGTCTTTCCAAACCTCGAGCGCGGACTCCAGGGGCGGGCAGGTTTTGGCGGCATCGCGCAGAATTCGTGGACCGTCGTTCCAGATATCCTTGCCTTCGTTCCTGGCCAGCACCATGGCTTCCAGAGCGACCCGGTTCGCTATCGCGCCGGCCTCGATCCCCATGGGGTGACCGATGGTGCCGCCGCCAAACTGGAGGACCACGTCCTCACCGAGGTACTCGAGAAGCTGATGCATCTGCCCGGCGTGAATCCCGCCCGACGCAACCGGCATCATTTTATTCAGCGAGGCCCAGTCCTGGTCGAAGAAGATGCCGTTCTCCAACCGCATCGGTGTGTAGGTGTCGCGGCAGGTGTCATAGATCCCACGGATTGCGTGGGGGTCGCCCTCGAGCTTGCCTACCACGGTACCGGCGTGTATGTGGTGCCAATATCTGGATATTGCCTGCGAGGCGCGCCTTGTCCCCGTGGTCTTGGGGGGCTCTGAATGTCACAGAATTTACGACGGGGTACACTAGGTCCCGTGCGAATTCGGCGCGCTCGTACATGTCCTCCATGGTTGCCGCCGTCACGTTCAGGTAGGTGCCCTTGACTTCACCCGTCATCGCGGTGGCCCGATTGACGGCCTCCATGCAGTAGAGAAACCGCTCGCGCCAGTGCATGAACGGCTGTGAGTTGATGTTTTCGTCGTCCTTGGTGAAGTCGAGTCCACCCTTGAGGGCTTCGTAGACCACCCGTCCATAGTTGCGACCGGAGAGGCCGAGCTTCGGCTTGACCGTGGCGCCGAGCAACGGACGCCCGAACTTGTCCAGCCGTTCACGTTCCACCACGATCCCGGTGGCCGGCCCCTGAAACGTCTTCAAATAGGCGACGGGGATGCGCATGTCCTCCAGCCGAAGTGCACGCAGCGGCTTGAAGCCGAAAACATTGCCGATGATGGAGGCGGTCATGTTGGCTATGGATCCTTCCTCGAAAAGATCCAAATCGTATGCAATGTATGCGAAGTACTCCGCATCTCGTTCGCTGCCTTCACCGGTATTCGGCACCAGATCAACGCGATAGGCCTTGGCGCGATATTTTTCGCATGCGGTCAAGCGATCCGTCCACACCACCGTCCAGGTTGCCGTCGACGATTCGCCGGCCACCGCAGATGCGGCCTCGACAGGATCCACTCCTTTTTGCGGGGTGATCCGAAAGCAGCAGATGAGATTGGTAGCCGTTGGCTCTTAGTCCGGTTGCCAGTAGCCCATTTTCTTGTATTCGAGAACACCTGACTTGTACCTGTCGGCGCCCACGACCTCGGCTGATTCACTCAATCCCATGCACTTATACCTCGCGAAAAACTGGTTGGATGTTGCGAAAATTCGGCGGGTGTATTTAATCCCAGCCAAAAGCTAACATATCGCATCTGATGAATAAGTAAAAATAAATTATCTTGATAATATAAATTAGTATTTATATATCTTTTTAATCCGGATCACGGCTGTTGCACCTGTGCCGGTGTGCAAGTTCGAGCGAATGTTCGCGAACATTCTGAATGATGAACATCATTATATAAGAATCTTTTTATATAAATGGAGATATGAAGGATCACGTGAGCTACTTAATATTAGGTATGTGGGCATAAATGGATTGCACGTAAACTCACCCGCAGAATCCAGGCAAAATAATCGACACCAAAGAGAGGGAGTCCCATGTTCAAATTGAAGCAAATGCTGCTTGCCGGTTGCGCGGTGCTCGTGCTGGGCGTTCCGGGCATTGGTTCCGCGGCGGAGGAAAAACCCGCCGCAGACATGAACGAGGTGATGAAAAATATGATGCAGGGAATGCAAGGCATGCCGGGGATGCAAACCATGCCGGGAATGCCAGGAACCGGAATGACGCCGCCCAACCCCATGGCGATGACCAATCCTATGGCCATGGGTAATCCTATGGCTATGACCAATCCCATGAACATGGCCAATCCCATGGCGATGGCAAATCCGATGATGAATCCGATGATGTGGATGATGCCCATGATGGGCA
>CAMYOI010000497.1:0-761 GCA_947259955.1 uncultured Gammaproteobacteria bacterium | reverse complement strand
TATGCCGGGTATGGGTATGCCGGGTATGGGTATGCCGGGTATGGGTATGCCGGGTATGGGTTCGGGAAATCCGTTCGTTCCCATGACCAATCCAGGCAACTGGGTAAATCCCAATACCTATGCACAGTTCATGAATCCCAACGCCTACATGGCAATGATGAATCCGATGTCCTACATGGCGTTTATGAATCCCGGCACCTATGGCGCAATGATGAATCCCGGCTCATACATGCAGTTTATGAATCCCTCCACTTACGGTCCCATGATGAACCCAAATACCTATCTTGCAATAATGTCCCAGCTGCTGGGCATGGCTCATGCCGGTGATCAGAAAACCGCCGACAACTTTTGGGAACAGTGGATGAATCTGGGTAAGAAAGACGAGCAACAATAGTCCGAAACTTGTGAGGTGGTACGATGAAAAATACTGTAATTTCCAGTCTGCTCTGCGGTATCTTGTTGGTGTCTTCGGTTCAGGGCAGGGCCCAGGAGACAACCGCGACCGAGGCAACCACGACCGATCCTCTTGCCCATTCCCTGAGCAGTATGGTCAACCCCACCGTGTACTTCAACCTAATGAGCCAGATGATGACCAATCCCTATGGGATCATGTTGAACCCGTTCAGCACCTGCGGCCAGTGCCACAACGCGGAGGACATGGATCGCTACAACACCATGCTTGGCCCGATGCTCATGATGATCAATCCGGCCAACTGGATGAATCCGCAGGCGTACACGAAGATGATGACGGCACCCATGAA